>DRME01000074.1 GCA_011375175.1 Deltaproteobacteria bacterium
ACGAAGAGGAGCTCGGGCGTCGGCGCCTGCGCCCTGATGGTCACCGCTATCCTCTCCCTCACGCTGTCGAGGTCGAACATGACGCCCAGCATGGCCTCGGCCCCGGCCTCTATGGCCTCTTCGAGCCGTCGCCCCTCGGAGCGTATGCCGACGTCGGCGCCGTGTTCCAGGTATGTGTACGGCATATCCCCTCCTTCCAGTCGTCGCCACCGGGGAAAAACGCCGCCATCCGGTACGTTCCCGCCATACCGTGGTGAATTGTAACAGTTCGCCGCTCAAAGAGCAAACCAAACCGGTAGATGGAAGGGGTGTGTGCGCGAAGGAGAGAGCGCAAAGACTTCCTGTACCACTTGACCGCCCTTCGGTTGTATGTTACCTTCTCGCCATGAAAAAGTTCCCCCTGCGGCCGGCGGCGCGTTACGCGGCGGAGCCTGCGCCCTCGCGCCCCGAGGCCGGAGAGAGAAGATGAAGATACTCGTAACGGGCGGGGCCGGCTTCATAGGCTCGCACCTGGTGAGGGCCCTTCTCGACCGGGGCGACGAAGTGGCGGTCATCGACGACTTCAACGACTTCTACGACCCGGCCCTCAAGCGCGGGAACGTGGCGCCGCTGCTCGAAAACCCCCGTTTCAGGCTCCACGAGGCCGACATAAGGGATCGGGGGCGGATGGACAGCATAGTCGAAGGGTCGAGGCCCGATGCGATCTTCCACCTCGCCGCAAGGGCCGGCGTGCGGCCGTCGATAGAGGCCCCCTTCCTCTACGAGGAGGTCAACTCCATCGGCACCCTCGCGCTCTTGGAGGCGGCCCGAAGGCACGGGGTGAAGAACTTCATCTTCGCCTCGTCGTCGTCCGTCTACGGCATCAACAGCAAGGTGCCGTTCTCGGAGGACGACCCCATAACCTCTCCCATCTCACCCTATGCGGCGACCAAGAGGGCGGGCGAGCTCCTCTGCCACACCTACTCCCACCTCTACGGTCTGCCGGCGACGTGCCTGCGGTTTTTCACCGTCTACGGCGAACGCGGCCGGCCCGACATGGCGGTGGCCAAATTCACGAGGAAGATATGGGCGGGGGAAGAGGTGGAGATCTACGGCGACGGCTCCTTCCGCAGGGACTTCACCTACATAGGCGACATACTGGACGGGCTGCTGAGGACCCTGGAGACACCGCGCCGCTACGAGATAATAAACCTCGGAGGCTCCCGGACCGTCGAGGTCAGGGAGCTTGTGGCGGTCATCGAGTCCAGGCTCGGCAGGAAGGCCCGCATAAGGTACAGGCCCCAGGCCCCCGGTGACGTGCCCGTAACCTACGCCGACGTAACAAAGGCGCGGAGCCTTCTCGGCTTCGAGCCGAAGGTGGGCATAGAGGAAGGCGTGGGACGCTACGTGGAGTGGTTCCTGGCAAGGGCTGCCGCCGGGGGCGGCGGGGAGGCGCATTGAATCTCAAAAAGACGTTCATAAGGGACTTGAGCGAGGGCGGCGGCGTGGAGGGCCTCTTTCTCGTGACGAAGAAGGAGACCTCCATGAGCAGGACCGGCAGGCCATACCTGAGCCTGCGGCTCAGGGACCGCACCGGCGAGGTCGAGGCGCGGGTGTGGGACGACGCCGAGAGGATAGGGCGGGCCTTCGCAAAGGACGACGTGGTGGCCGTGAAGGGACACGCCGCCACCTTCAGGGGCGAGATACAGCTCAACCTCACCGACGTGCGGGCCGTAGGCCGGGAGGATTATTCGCTGCGCGACTTCCTGCCCTCGTCGCGGCGCGACCCCGCGGAGATGATCGCGGAACTCGACGCCGTGGTCGAAGGGCTGAAGGACCCGCACATAAAGGGACTGCTCAAGGCCCTGCTCGCCGACGACGACGTGAGAAGGCGTCTCATGACGGCGCCGGCGGCAAAGAGCATGCACCACGCCTATCTCGGCGGCCTGATCGAGCACATACTCTCGCTGTGCGGCCTCGCCCGCCTCGCGGCTGACCACTACGGCGACGTAAACGGCGACATGCTCATCGCGGGAGCGGTGCTTCACGACATAGGAAAGATATACGAGCTCAGCTACGAGCGCAGCTTCGACTACACCGACGAGGGACGCCTCATAGGGCACATCACCATCGGCGTAGAGCTCGTGGACGAAAAGCTGCGCCTTCTGCCCGGTTTCCCGAGGGAGACGGCCATGCAGCTCAAGCACATGATACTGAGCCACCACGGTCTGCTCGAATACGGGTCTCCAAAGCGCCCGAAGTCGCTCGAAGCGCTCATACTCTCCTTCATAGACGACCTCGACGCAAAGGTGCAGGCCTTCCGCGCCGCCGTCGACTCCGGCGGGGCCGACGAGCGCTGGACCCCCTACCAGCGCATCTTCGAAAGATACCTCTACAAGGCCCCAGCCGCCCCTTCGGACGAGCGGGAGCCGGCGGAGACGGAGACGGCCCGGGGCGGGAAGAGGACCGCAGGAGGCGCCCCGGACGACACACCCGCCGAAAAGAGGGCCGCCGACCCGGCCGCCGTCAAGGAAGACAAGGAGCTCGAGCTCTTTTAGAGCCGGGCCGACCCTGCCATATGCCGTCCAAGAAGACCACCAAAAACGCTCTGAAGCGCATAAACGACTCGGTAGAGAAGGCCTGCCGCAAGAACCCGCTCTTCAGCGACGGCTCACTCGTCTTCGGCGAGGGGCCGGCCCCGGCCAAGCTCATGATAGTGGGCGAGGCGCCCGGCAGGACCGAGACCCGGGAGAAAAAGCCCTTCGTCGGCAAGGCCGGCGCCTACTTCACCTCCATACTCGAGGAAGAGCTCGGCCTCAAGCGCGAGAGGATATACATCACCAACGTCGTCAAGGTCTGGCCCAAGATCGACACGCCGCGGGGGAGGACCAGGGCGCCGTCGGCGGCGGAAGAGGCCTTTTTCCTCCCCTATCTCATGAAGGAGATAGCGGCCGTGGAGCCGGTGGTCATCATCGCCGTCGGGAAGACGGCCTTCAAGGCCCTGGTGCCGGAGCGGGCCTTCAAGCCCAACAGGTGGGTCGAGACCGAGGGACTGAGGATAATGCCCGTCTACCATCCGGCCTACCTGCAGCGCAGACGCAGGAGCATGGCCGAGCTGGAGGAAGAGTTGCGCGCGGCGCTCAAGGAGGTGGCGGCCCTCATAAAGCCTCGCCGCAGACGGAGGAGAAGACGCCGCTCCGAGAAGAAGCAAAGAGAGGGAAGCTCCGATTAGGAACGCCCCGTGGGAGCTCTGAAGAGGGCCTGCCCGCTCCCGACGCCTTGGGGGGCGTTACCGGGATCTCCCTATTGGGGGGGAGGCCTCGGGAAGCCTCCTTGCCGGCATGGCGTCTGCGCCGCACTTCCGGCGGCGCGGGTCGAGGGCCGGCAGGAAGACCCTGAACTCCGAGCCCTCGCCGGGGGCCGAGTCGACGAAGACGCTCCCGTTGTGGTCCTTGACGATGCCGTAGACCACGGCAAGCCCGAGCCCCGTGCCGGTGCTCCGCCCCTTGGTCGTGAAAAAGGGCTCGAATATGCGGCGCCTTGTCTCCTCGTCCATGCCCACGCCCCTGTCCCTCACGGTGATCAGGCAGTAGCGTCCCGCTTCCAGCCCCGGCGGAGCCGCCGCGCCCCCCTCGCCGGCAACGACGCTTTGCGTCGATACCGTGACCACGCCGCCCTCGGGCATGGCGTCTCCGGCGTTGACGACGAGGTTCATTATGACCTGCTCCATCTTGCCCACGTTGGCGAGCACGGGATCGAGCCCCTCGGCAAGCTCCGTCTCTATGCGGACGTTGTGTCCCAACACGGGCTTGAGTATGTGGAGCAGCGACTCGATGAGGCGGTTTAAGTCCACCTCCTCGAGCTCGAGGGCCCGGCTGCGGCTGAACTCGAGGAGCTGGCGCGTAAGCCTCGCGCCGCGCTCGGCCGTGGTTCGTATCTTGCTCACCGTCTCATAAACGGGGTCTGATCTGTCGAGCTTGAGCATGGCCGAGTAGGTGAAGGCCTTTATGGCCGTCAGGAGGTTGGTGAAGTCGTGGGCCACGCCTCCGGCGAGCCTTCCGACGGCCTCGAGTTTCTGGGACTGGTAGAGCCGCGCCTCCATCTCGCGCTTTTCCCGCTCCGACTCCTTCAGCCCCGTCACGTCCTCGGCTATGCCGACGAGCCTTGTGAGCGACCCGTCGTCGCCGTGGACAGGGAAGGCGCGGTCCCGTATGTGGCGCACCGAGCCGTCGGGACGCACTATCCTGTACTCGATCAGCGTTTCGCCGTCGGTGTAGCCGCCGTAATAACGCGCCACGCGCCTGCGGTCCTCGGGGTGGACGGCCTTTATGTAGGAGAGGAGGTCCGAGTAGAGGGCGTCGCTGCTGCGGCCCCATATCTTCTCGTAGGCGGGACTTATGTAGATGAGCCGCCTCTGCGAGGGCGAGACCATCCAGAAGACCTCCTTTATGTTCTCGGCCATCTCCCTGAAACGCTCCTCGCTCGCCCTCAGGGCCTGTTCGGCGTGCTTGCGCCGTATGATGACGCCCAGCTGGGCCGCCACCGTCGAGACCAGCTCGATGAGCCTTCTGTCCTCCTCCCTGGACTGGAACATGAAGAAGACGAGCACGGCCAGGACCTCGCCCGATGCTACGATGGGGATTCCGAGGGCCGCCTTGAGCCCCGTCTCCAGGGCGAGCGAGGTGCGCAGAAAGACCTTTTCCGAGGTCGCCGACACGTCCGGTATCCACTCCGGCCGCCCCGAGGCCCAGACCCTGCCGGGAAGCCCGACGTGGGGCTCGAACCGGAAGCGCTCGCTCTCTTTTCTGAAGGCGTGGAGGCTCGTGTGGCAGGTGTACCAGGCCGGGCTCAGTTCGAGCGCGCCGGTGCGGGCGTTCATGGTCCAGGCCTCGCCGTAGTGCCAGCTCGTGGCGTCGCTCACCATGCGGAGCGCCACACCGAGGGCCTCGTCGAAGTCGTCGGCCTCGCTTATGGCCCTTGTCATCCTCTGGAGCAGCCGCATCTCGTCCTCGGCCCGCTTGCGGCCGGTGATGTCGCGTCCCGTAAGGACCACCACCCTCTCGCCACCGACCGAGACCGCCCGGCCGCTCACCTCCACCTGTATCCTGGCCCCGGCCTTCGTCGTCCAGAGCGTCTCTACGAGAAAGGAGCCGCCGGAATCGGCCGCGGCGGCCATGGCCCGCCGGGTCTTTTCGTAGACCTCCGGTGCGATGATCCTCTCGGCCGCAAGGCCCCTGATCCCCTCGGCCGACCAGCCGAGCATACGGAGCGCCGCCTCGTTGGCGTCGATCACCGCGGCCGCCGGCCCCCCGGCGCCGGCCACGGCCAGGATGGGGTCGCCGGCCGACTCGAAGAAGGCCCGGTACCTGGTCTCCGGCAGGGGGGAGGCGACGCCGGAGGCGGCGCCGCCGCCATCGTCTCCCCCCACGGCCCGCAGCGCCCTCACGATGGAGTACGCCGCTCCGAGGGACGCCGTCCCGAGGGCCGCAAGAGAGAAGACGAGCTCCCACTGCTCCAGGGCGTAAGACGCGCCGCCCGAGGGTTCGCCAGCGGCGACCCCGAAGACTACGATGACACAGAGGCCGAAGAGGGCGAACCACGGAACGCCGCGCCCAAGGACAGTCGCCGTGAGGGAGGGGCGCTGCGGACGGAGGAAGAGGCCGAGCCCCAAAAGAAAGAGGGCAAGGCCGTATATGAAGTACGTGATGCGCATCGAGCCCATCCAGTCCTGCTGCAAGTGCGCAGATGCAGGTCGTCGTCCCGGCCGAAGGGGAACCCATCCCCCGCCTGCATGGCGGTCCCCGTTGAAGCTCAGCCCGCGCCGGACGGGGCCTTACGCCCTTGCGGGCCGAACCTCCCGGCGACCGCCACGCAGGGACGAATAAGATATGAGGAAGCCCTGATTAATTACCCTGGGGCGAACTTGCGGCTCCCTCGTATGTTATTCGGATGTCCGGCGGTCCTTTGGGGGTTCGGCCCGCGCCAGGCGGGGTTTTCTTACGCCTTTGCGGGCCGAACCCCCAAAGGACCGCCCCCCGGCCAGCTGATGCGGGCAAGACGCCCCCTTTAAAGACTTTCAATACGAGGTGGTTTCCCCCTGTCTTGCCAGGCAAAAGAGGGGGAAACCAACTCGCGTTAAGAGTTTTTTTGAGGGAGTCCGAGGGAACCGTGGGTCTGCGACCCGTGGGTCCGTGACCCTTTACAAAAGGTTCCCTCAGGGCAATAAGTCAGACTCTCCTTAATTCATACCACGGAAAGCCGTCTCTTTGAAGTACTTATGGTGGAGAGGAACCGGGGGAGGCAAAGGGAGGCGACTGACGGCTCCCGGCGAAGACGAGTCCTTCCAGTGCCCGCAGGCGCGATGCGCCTATGCCCCTGACGTAGAGAAGCTCCCCCACGGAGCCGAAGCCCCCGCGCCGCGCCCTCTCCGCGACAATCGCCCCGGCCAGCCCGTAACCTATGCCGGGCAGCAGGACGAGCTCCTCGATTCCGGCAGAATTGATGTCGATGGGAACTCCCGGCACAGGCGGCGGACCGGCAAGAGAACGCACCCCGGCGGAAGGGGAAGGGCCGAAGAACCAGACGGCCGCACGGCGCGGCAGATCGGAACGGAGCGCCGCTGTTACGGCCATGAGCGCCGCCAGGAGCAAGAGCGCAAGGCCGCGCTCGCGATCACGCTCGAAAGAGACCTCCCCTTCCCGCTCATGGGCCATGGAATCGTCCTCGGAGGCGGTCTTTCATGGGGCGGGCCACCTCTTCTCCTCTTCTTCTTTCTGTCCTTGTAGAGCTTGTACTCGATACTGTCGACCAGGGCCTGCCAGCTCGCCTCGATGACGTTTTCCGAGACGCCGACGGTGCCCCAGCGGTCCTCGCTGTCGCCGGACTCGATGAGGACCCGCACGCGGGCCGCCGTGCCCGCGCCGGCGGTGAGGACCCGGACCTTGAAGTCCAGAAGCTCCACGTCCTTCAGCGATGGATAGAACCTTTCAAGGGCCTTTCTGAGCGCCTTGTCGAGGGCGTTGACCGGTCCGTTGCCTTCGGCCGCCGTGTGGGCCACCACCCCTCCGACCTCGAGCTTTATGGTCGCCTCCGAGTAGGGCTCCTCACCCTCCCTCCTCTTCTCGTCGATTACCCTGAAGCCCAGGAGCTTGAAGGGTTTTCGCCGCTTCTTCCTGAGAGTGCGCTGGATGAGGAGCTCGAAGGACGCCTCGGCGCCCTCGTACTGGAAGCCCTGGTGCTCGAGGACCTTGAGGTCGTGGAGCACCTTTCGCACCGCCTCCTCGCGGCTCTCCACGTCCACGCCGTAGGCCTGGGCCTTGTAGAGGATGTTGGAGCGGCCCGAGAGGTCGGAGACGAGCACGCGCTGGTGGTTTCCGACGAGCTCGGGCCTTATGTGCTCGTAGGTCTCGGGCTCGCGCGTCACGGCGCTCACGTGTATGCCCCCCTTGTGGGCGAAGGCGCTCTCGCCCACGTAGGGCTGGTGCTTGAAGTGCGGGAGATTGGCGAGCTCGTAGACGAGCCGCGAGACCTCGCGCAGCTTTCTGAGCCTCGCCGCCGTTATGACGTCGAGCCCCATCTTGAGCCGCAGCGCCGGTATGATGGAGCACAGATTGGCGTTGCCGCAGCGCTCGCCGAAGCCGTTGAGCGTGCCCTGCACGTGGACGACCCCCATGCGCACGGCCTCGAGGGTATTGGCCACGGCCGTCTCGGAGTCGTTGTGGGCGTGGATGCCCAGGGGCGCGGCGACCCGCTCCTTAACGGCCGCGACGATCTCCGCTATCTCGCCGGGCAGTGTCCCGCCGTTGGTGTCGCATAGGACGAGACAGTCGGCCCCGGCCTCCTCGGCGGCCCTGAGCGTGCGCATGGCGTAGTCGGCGTCGGCCTTGTAGCCGTCGAAGAAGTGCTCGGCGTCGTAGAAGACCGTATCGACCCTCTTCTTCAGGTAGGCCACCGAGTCGCGGATCATGTCGAGGTTCTCTTCGAGCGGGACCTTGAGGGCATGGGTCACGTGCAGCTTCCAGCTCTTGCCGAAGATGGTCACGGCCGCGGTGCCCGCGCCGAGAAGGGCCTTTATGTTGGCGTCGCGCGACGCCCTGGTGCGGGCGCGGCGCGTGGAGCCGAAGGCCGTGAGCACCGAGCGCGCAAGCTTCACCTTCGACATCTCCTCGAAGAACTCGATGTCCCGGGGGTTGCTCCCCGGCCACCCGCCCTCGATGTAGTGGACGCCGAGCTCGTCGAGGGCCTGCGCAATCCGCACCTTGTCCTCGACGGTGAACGATATGTCCTCGGCCTGCGTGCCGTCACGCAGCGTGGTGTCGTAGAGGGTAATCATATGTATCTCTTTCGGATCTTCGGCTGCACCGGGGGGTCGGCCCGCGCCAGGCGGGATCTTTACGCCTTTGCGGCCCGAACCCCCCGGCACAGCCCCCCGAGGCAATCGGGGCGGGCAGGACGCCCCCTTCAAAGACTTTTAATTCCCTGCGGATCATCCCGATTTTGCAAGCAAAATCGGGATGATCCGCAGGGCGTTAAAAGTTTTTGGAGGGAGTCTGAGGGAACCTTTTTTAAAAAGGTTCCCTCAGTAAAGGTTTCTTCAGGGCAGTTCCTCTTCCACGTCGTCTCTTCCCAGTTCGAAGGCGTCGTGGAGGATCCTCACGGCCAGTTCCGTGTACTTCGAGTCTATGACGCAGGATATCTTTATCTCCGACGTCGATATCATCTGGATGTTTATGTTCTCCGCGGCCAGGGCGGCGAACATGCGCGAGGCCACGCCGGCATGGCTTCTCATGCCGGCGCCGACGATGGATATCTTGGCTATGTCGGGGTCGCCGACCACGTCCCGCGCGCCCAGTCCGGCGGCGATGCCCTTCACGTGCTCGAAGGCCCTTTTGTAGTCGTCCTTGGTCACGGTGAAGGTCATGTCCGTGAAGCCGTCGTGACTTATGTTCTGGACTATCATGTCCACGTTTATGCCCTTCTCGGTGAGCGGCTCGAAGAGCCTTGCGGCGATGCCGGGCTTGTCGGGCACGCGGAGCACCGAAATCTTGGCCTCGTTGCGGTTGTAGGTCACGCCAGAGACAACGACCTTCTCCATCTCCTCATCCTCCTTGCATACGAGCGTGCCCGGCGCGTCGGAGAAGGAGGAGCGCACCATGATGGGCACGTCGTACTTCTTCGAGAACTCGACCGAGCGGGTCTGAAGGACCTTTGCGCCCATGCTCGCCATCTCGAGCATTTCGTCGTACGATATCTTCTTGAGCTTGCGCGCATGGGGACAGATGGCGGGATCGGTGGTATAGACGCCCTCCACGTCGGTGTATATCTCGCAGAGGTCGGCGCTCAGGGCCGCCGCCAGGGCCACGGCGGTGGTGTCCGAGCCGCCGCGGCCGAGCGTGGTTATGTCGCCGCGCCCGTCTATGCCCTGGAAGCCCGCGACGACGACGACCCTGCCGGCCCCGAGCTCTCTTCTTATGCGGCCGTCTTCTATCTCCTCGATGCGGGCCGAGCCGTGGCGGCCGTCGGTGCGCACCGGCACCTGAAAGCCCAGCAGGCTCACCGCCGGCGTCCCCAGCTCCTCCACGGCCATGGCGAGAAGCCCTATCGTCACCTGCTCGCCCGTGGAGACCACCGTGTCGTACTCCCGGCCCGGCGGGTCATGCGAGCACCGGCGCACGAGCGAGATGAGCCTGTCCGTCTCGCCCGCCATGGCCGAGACGACGACGACCACGTCGTTTCCGGCCTTGCGGGTCTCGACCACCCGGCGCGCAACGTTCCGGATACGCTCTATGGAGCCCACGGAGGTGCCGCCGTACTTCTGGACCACCAGCGCCACGGCCGCTACCTCCTCCTGCCCACCTTGTGGACGGCCAGGCCGTGCACGTCCTCGGCCGCCTCGAGCACGACCTCCGGCAGCGTGGGATGGGCGTGGATGGTGCCGGTTATGTCCCTCACCTTCGCGCCGCTTCTCACGGCAAGGGCCACCTCGCCTATGAGGTCGGTGGCGTGGGCGCCCACTATGGTGCAGCCCAGTACGCGATCGGTGCCTGGGTCGGCCACGACCTGCACGAAGCCTTCGGTCTCGTCCATGGCCAGGGCCTTGCCGCAGGCGGCGTAGGGGAAGCGGCCGACCTTCACGTCCATGCCCTGCTCGGCCGCCGTCTTCTCGCGCAGCCCCACGCTCGCTATCTCGGGGTCGGTGAATATGCCGGCGGGCACGGCGTCGTAGCTCATGGCCGCGGACCCGCCCATGGCGTTGGCGGCGGCCACCCCGCCCTCGGCGCTCGCCGTGTGGGCAAGGAGCATCCCGCCCGTCACGTCGCCGATGGCGTATATGCCGGGGACGTTCGTCTCCATGCGCTCGTTGACCTTTATGCGGCCCCGCTCGGTCTCAACGCCCGCCGTCTCGAGTCCGAGCCCCCCGGAGTTGAAGCGGCGGCCTATGGAGACGAGCACCTTCTCGGTCGTTATCTCGCGGCCGCCGGAGACGACGGTCCTGACCGAGCCGTCGCGGACCTCCACCTCCTCCACGCCGACACCGGTGAGCACCTCCACGCCCATGGCCTTGAAACTCTTCATGACGGTGCGAACGACCTGCCTGTCCTCGGTGGAGAGGATGGCGGGCAGGAGCTCGACCATGGTCACGCGGCTTCCGAACTTGGCGAAGATGGTGGCGAACTCGCAGCCCATGACACCGGCTCCGATTACGAGCAGGCTCTCCGGGACCTTCCTGATGTCGAGCATCTCGGTGGAGGTGAGGACGTTTTCGCGGTCCATGTTGAAGGCCGCTATCTCGGCGGGCTCGGAGCCGGTGGCTATGATGACGTTCTTCGCAAGCAGCGTCTCCGTGGCGCCGTCGCGCTCGACGACCACCTTCCCGGCGCCGTCGAGGCGTCCGTTGCCGCGCAGGAGTTCCACACCGTTGCCCTTGAGAAGCTGCTCCACGCCTCCGACGAGTCTCTTCACCACCTCGTCCTTGCGGTCAACGGCCACGGCCATATCGAAGGACGCCTCTGCCACACTCACTCCGAAGCGTTGGGCCTTTTTCACGGCCGTCAGGGTCCTGGCCGAGTAGTAGAGGGCCTTCGTAGGTATGCAGCCGCGGTTGAGACAGGTTCCGCCGACCCTGTCCCTCTCGACGACGGCCGTCTTCGCCCCCATCTGAGCGCCCCTTATGGCGGCCACGTAGCCGCCGGGCCCCCCGCCTATGACAACGATGTCGAACTCCCTCATCAATTACCTCCCCTCGGTATTTTCAAGGCGGTCCGCCCCCGTGCCCGTCCCCGGCCCGCGCCGGGCGATCTCGATCCGCCTGCGTCCCGTCCCGATGCGGCTTATCTTCACCACCAGGGCCTCGTCGGGCACGATCTCCGGAAACCTGTCGGCCCACTCCACAAGCGTCACGCCCTCTCCGTAGAGGCAGTCGTCGAGCCCCAGGTCGGGGAGCTCGCCGGCGTCCGCCACCCTGTAGAGATCCACGTGGTAGATCGGCACTCTGCCGCCCTCGTAGATGTTTACGATGGTGAAGCTCGGGCTCTTGACGTATCCATCGAAGCCGAGCCCCCTGGCCACCCCCCGGACGAAACAGGTCTTTCCGCTTCCGAGCTCTCCGCAGAGCGCCACCACGTCTCCCGGCCCCAGTTCCCCGGCGAGCCCGGCGCCGAGGCGCTCGGTCTGCTCCGGGCCCTCGGTGGTATGGACGCCGTGTCTAAGGGTCACGGGACCTCGAAAGCTCGCTCAGAAGCGGCGGGAGCGCCTCCAGGAGGTCGGTAGCCACCAGGCCGGCCTCGTAGCCCCGGCTGGCGAGCCTCTGCGCCGCCAGGCCGTGGATGTAGGCGCCGGCGGCGGCCGCCGCTGCCGGCGCGGCCCCCTGGGCGAGCAGCGCGCCGATTATGCCCGTCAGTATGTCGCCCGTGCCGGCCGAGGCGAGGGCCGCGCTGCCCGTGGGATTGACGTAGACCTTTCCCGAAGCGGCGGCCACGACGGTGCCGGCGCCCTTGAGCACCACGACCGCGCCGGTCAGGTCCGCGAGCCTGCGGGCCGAAGCGAGCCTGTGGTCCTGGACCCCGGCGGCCGTGGTTCCGAGCAGCCTCGCGGCCTCGCCGGGATGGGGCGTGAGCACGAGCCGGGCCTCCACCTCCTTTAGACCGTCGAGCCTGCCGGCCAGCACGTTGAGGCCGTCGGCGTCGACTACCACCGGGCAGCGCGCCTCGCGGAGCAGCGCGGAGACGAAAGAGGCCGTGGCGTCGGAAGCGCCGATGCCGGGGCCTACGGCGAGCGCCGACTTGCCTTCGAGCAGGGCCCTCGCGCCGTCCGCCGACGCCTTGCAGAAGGCGCCGTCGGCGCCGGCTGCGAGGGCGCAGGTCATGACCTCGGTCGTCTTCGCCTCCATGGCCTGGGCGATGCTCTCGGGCACGGCCAGCGTCACCAGGCCCGCTCCGGCGCGCATGGCCGCAGCCGCGCTCATGTACGCCGCCCCTCCCTTGCCCGGCGAGCCGGCCGCAACGAGCAGGTGGCCGTAGGTGCCCTTGTGGGAGTCGGCCCCGCGGGGTCTCAGGACCTTCCATACGAAGTCCTCGTCCACGAGTTCGAATTCGGCCTCCCCCTCCTCGAGCACGGCCCGCGGAGCCCCGATGTCGACGACCTCGATGCGGCCCGCATGGGCGCGTCCGGGATAGACGTAGAGGCCCGTCTTGGGAAGGGCCATGGTGGCCGTCACGTCGGCGCTCACGGCCCGGCCCAGCACACGGCCCGTCGAGGCGCACAGCCCGGAGGGCACGTCCACCGAGAGCACGGGCTTGTCGAGGCCGTTTATGAGGTCGATGACCTCGCCGTAAAAACCCTCGACGGGACTTGAAAGGCCGGTGCCGAGGACGGCGTCGATTATGAGCGTGCTCATCATGAGCGGCGAGAAGTGGCGCTTCAGCTCTTCGGTCGTGCGCACCAGATGGACTTCGCCGCCCATCCTCACCCAGCTACGGGCGTTGCGGCCGGCATCGCCTTTTATCTCGTCGATGGAGGCGAGGGAGAAGACGACGGCCGAGACGCCGCGGTTGCAGAGGTGACGGGCCGCCACGAAGCCGTCTCCACCGTTGTTGCCCTTGCCGGCGACGACCGCCACGGGCCCCCTCCCGCCGTCGAGCATGGAGACGGCCACATCGGCCACCCCGCGGCCGGCGTTCTCCATGAGCTGCAGCCCGCTCACGCCGTAGGTCTCCATGGCCCTGCGGTCCATCTCCTTCATGGTCCTTGCATCGACGAGTCTCATGGCGTCCTCCCCACAATGACACTCGCAAGACTTACGCCGCCGTCGTGGCTCATCGACAGCGACGCGGCCACACCCTCGAGACACGCCCCGACGAGCACGGGCCTGCCGAGGCCGTCGCGCCCGACCTCCACGTGCCTGAAGGGCACGGCCCTGCCCAGCGCCTTGCGCAGGGCCGCCTTGGCGGCGAAACGCGCCGAGAGAGCCGCGGCCGGACGCCTCCGGGAAAGACCGTACTCGATCTCGGCGGCCGTGAAGAGCCGCTCGAGAAGCCGCCGTCCCCGGCGCTCCATGGCCGCCTCGAAACGGCCGATATCGACCATCTCCATGCCGATGCCGACGATCTCCACAGGCGCGCACCCTTAAGGAAGCTCTGATTTATTGCACCGAGGGAACCTTTTTGTAAAAAGGTTCCCTCAGACTCCCTCCAAAAACTTTTGACGCGAGTTGGTTTCCCCCTGTTTTGCCTGGCAAAACAGGGGGAAACCAACTCGTATTGAAAGTCTTTGAAGGGGGTCTGGGGGAAACTTTCTGCAGAAGGGCCATGGGCCCACGTTTCCCCCTGCCCCATCGTATGTTATCCGGCTCTTCGGCTGCACCGGGGGTTCGGTCCGCGCCGGCTGCCTCGTGGCGGCGGTCCCCGGGGGATTCGGTCCGCAAGGGCGTAAAAGACCCCGCCCGGCGCGGACCGAACCCCCCGGGGACCGCCGCCGTCTTTCGAAGATACGAAACAACGTACAGGGGGGCCGTGGAGAACACGGCAAGGCGCCTACCCCTTGACGATGCGCGCCATCTCCCGCACGGCGGCCTCCATGCCCACGTATATGCTGCGCGCCACGATGCTGAAGCCTATGGCGTAGCCCGTTATCTCCCTTACGGCAAGCAGCGGCCTTACGTTCCTGAAGTCGAGGCCGTGGCCCGCGTGGACAGCGAGGCCGAGACTCGAGGCCAGCGCCGCGGCGTCGGCGATCCTCTCAAGCTCGTCCGCGTGCCCGCCGCGCCTGAAGCGTTCGGCATAGGGGCCGGTGTGTATCTCCACGCCGTCGGCGCCGAGGGCGCGCGCCCTCTCTATCATCGCGCGGTCCGCGTCGATGAAGAGGTTGACCCTGATACCCGCGTCCCGCAGGCGCGCAATGAAGGGTTTGAGCGAGTCGAAGCGTCCGTCCACGTCGAGCCCGCCCTCGGTGGTGAGCTCCGCCCTGCGCTCGGGCACCAGCGTCGCCATGTCAGGTCCCACCTCGACGGCTATGTCGCCCATCTCGTCGACGGCGGCCATCTCCAGGTTGAGCTCGGTCTTGATCGTCTCGCGCAGCAGGCGCAGGTCGCGGTCCTGGATGTGACGCCGGTCCTCGCGCAGGTGAACGGTTATGCCGTCGGCTCCGGCGAGCTCGGCCAGGTATGCGGCGGCCACCGGGTCCGGCTCCGTATCGAGCCGCGCCTGCCGGACCGTCGCCACGTGATCGACGTTGACCGAAAGAGTCGGCATCTCAGCAGAGCTCCTTTCTCAGTATGTCGGCCAGCTCGGCGGCCATCGTCTCGATCTGGGCGCTGTCGCGGCCCTCGACGGTTATGCGCGCAAGGGGCTCGGTGCCCGAGTACCTTATGAAGGCGCGGCCCCGGCCCGATAGCTTCTCCCTCACTCCGTCGAGGGCCTTTTGCAGAAGCGGCATCTCTTCGAGCGGACGCTTCTTGCCGACCCTCACGTTCAGGAGCACCTGGGGATAGGGGTCGAGGATCGAGGCGAGCTCGGAGAGGGGACGGCCGGAGCGCACCATCATGGCGAGCACCTGCATGGCCGTTATGATGCCGTCGCCGGTGGTGGTGTGGTCGAAGTAGACGAGGTGGCCCGACTGCTCGCCGCCGAGGTTGTATCCGCCTCTTCGCATCTCCTCGACCACGTAGCGGTCGCCGACCCTGGTCCTCACGACCCGGCCTCCCGCGCCCTCCACGACCTCCTCGAGCGCCGAGTTGCTCATCACCGTGGCCACCACGGTCCCGTTGTTCAGCGCGCCCTCCTTGAGCATGGCCGTGGCGCTCATGGCCAGCACCCTGTCGCCGTCGACGATCTCGCCCTTCTCGTCGACCAGTATACAGCGGTCGCCGTCGCCGTCGAAGGCTATCCCTATGTGGGCGCCGCTCCTCTTCACCTCCCCGGCCAGCGTCTCGGGGTGGAGCGCGCCGCAATCGAGGTTTATGTTCTCCCCGTCGGGCTTCACGCCCCGCCGGGCCACGACGTCGGCTCCGAGCTCGGTGAAGGCCTCGGGCGCGACCTTGTATGTCGCGCCGTTGGCGCAGTCGATGGCGATGCGCAGGCCGTCGAGCGTGAGGTCCTTGGGAAAGGAATTCTTGACGAAGACGACGTAGCGGCCTATGGCGCCGTTGACCCTGTAAGCCTTGCCCACCTCGCTCGCCGTGGGACGGTGGTTCGCCTCGTCGGTGCTGTTGAATATGAAGTCCTCTATCTCGAGCTCGAGCTCGTCGGGCAGCTTGAAGCCGTCGCGGGAGAAGAATTTTATGCCGTTGTCCTGGTAGGGGTTGTGGGACGCCGAGATGACCACACCGGCGTCGGCCCTCATGCTCGAGGTGATGAAGGCGATGCCCGGCGTCGGGAGCGGTCCCGTGATGTAGGCGTCCACCCCCATGGAGCAGACCCCGGCCATGAGGCTTGCCTCGATCATGTAGCCCGAAAGCCTCGTGTCCTTGCCTATTATTATCCTGTGACGGCGCGGCTCCTTCTTGAATACATAGGCTATGGCCCGGCCCAGTTGCAGCGCCGTCTCGGCCGTCATGGGCTCGATGTTGGCAATCCCCCTCACACCGTCGGTACCGAAGAGTCTCTTTTCCGCCATGACACCTCCCTCCCTGAAGAAACTCCGATTTATTCCGCCGAGGGGACCTCCCGAAAAGGGTCACGGACCCGCGGCCGCCTCAGACTCCCTCCAAGAACCTTCCGCTCACCCTTCCATCCGCCCTGGCTCTTGAGATCGCCGGAGGAGACGGGCTCCCCCGGTCCAGACAAAAAGTCTTGGGGTATCTTGCCCCCCGCCTGCCGCGGGTCGGCCCGGAGGAGGCCCGGTCCGCATATCCGAACGACAGAAGGAGCCCCTGACAGATCACCCCTGCGGAAACGCGGGGGCCTGGCCCTTCCACGGAAAGGTTCCCCCGGGGCAATCAAAGGCGCGCCTTCAAGGCGTCTGCGACGGCCGCAACAGCGCGCGCCTCGGCCACGTCGTGGACGCGCAGTATGCTCGCCCCAGCGAGGATGCAGGCCGCGTGGGCGGCCACCGTTCCGGTGAGCAGAGGGTCGCCGCCCCCCCCGGCTCCGGCCGCGGCCATGACCTTGCCGATAAAAGACTTTCTCGAAAGCCCCACGAGAAGCGGCAGTCCCAGGGAACGGAACTCGCCGAGCCTGCCGAGCAGATCGAGGTTGCCGTCCACGTCCTTGCCGAAGCCGATGCCCGGATCGAGGATGAGTCTCTTCGGCTCTATGCCGCTCGATACGGCGAAGGCGACGCGCTCGACGAAAAAGCGGTAGATGTCGGCCACGATGTCGCCATAGGCCGTGTTGAGCTGCATGGTCGCCGGCGTGCCCCTCATGTGCATGAGCACCACGGCGGCGCCGCTCCGCGCGCACAGGGGCGCCATGGCCTCGTCGGCCCGGAGCGCGCTTATGTCGTTTACGATCTGGACCCCCTCCTGTAGCGCCGCCCCGGCGACCTCGGCGCTCGTCGTGTCCACCGAGAGGGGCACGGTGAAGTCGGCGCGCCTTGCGAGGGCCGAGAGCACGGGCACGAGCCGCCGCTTCTGTTCGGCCGGGTCCACGGGCCGGGCGCCGGGCCGGGAGCTCTCGGCGCCGATGTCGATGATGTCGGCGCCCTCCTCGGCCATGGCCACGGCCCGCTCCACCGCCGCGTCGACGTCGGCGTAGCGGCCGCCGTCGTAGAAGGAGTCGGGCGTGACGTTGAGGATCCCCATCACCGCCGTGCGCCGCCGGAGCTCGAGCGTCCCGCTTCGAAGCGGGACGGCGAACTCCACGCGCCCGTGGTCGTCGAGGACCGCCCTTATCTCGGACTCCAGTTCCCCAAGACCGTAGGGCTGGGAGCGGAGCTTGCGCAAAAAGAGGCTCATCTGCCTCTTCGTCCCCGAGAGCAGGGCGTCGGT
Source organism: Deltaproteobacteria bacterium (assembly GCA_011375175.1). Classification (NCBI taxonomy): domain Bacteria; kingdom Pseudomonadati; phylum Myxococcota; class Myxococcia; species Deltaproteobacteria bacterium. The sequence continues at coordinate 17,402 of DRME01000074.1, forward strand.
GCGCTCCACGGCGCAGGAGACGACCCCCTTCGACACGGCCGCCTCGCCGCCGACGGCGAGCATCTCCTGCTTTACGATGTTGGCCTGCGCGGCGCTGAGCCCCTCGACCTTGAGGTTGTAGTGGGTCTGCTTGGGCGCCATGAGCGCCACGCCGACGGGATCGACCCCTATGCGCTCCATCTCGGAGACGAAGCCGCCGGACGCAGCCGCAGCGAGGACCCTCACGCAGAAGCGCCGAGCACCTTTGCGCCCGCCCTTTTCCATGGAAACGATCTCTTCCCCAAAAAAACGGTCCCGGGGGGCTCGACGCCACCGGGACCCTCAGCGTGCCGATCAGCTCTTGCGGCGCATAAGGCGCGGGGCCGCATTCCGCGCCCCCGGCGCCGCCCGGTACTCCGCCTGCGCCGGCGCGGCCGGAGACGGCGGCGGTCCGCCCGGCGGCCGCTCGGCGAAGGACCGCCTACTTGGCCGGCGCTCCGGCCCCGATCCCCTCGCCCGCCGGCAACCCCGGCTCGACGTCGGCCTCGTCCTTGTCGGCGAGTTTCTCCCTCGCCGCCTGTCTCGTCGTCTCCACCGCGGTCCCCTCCTCACCGTCCCCGCCTCCGGCCGCGGGGCCCTCGAGCGCTTCGCCGCGTATGAGCCTGTCTATCTCGTCGCCGTCGAGGACCTCTTTCTTCAGGAGGGCCTCGGCGAGCCTGTGGAGCGCGTCTATATTATCCTCGATGAGCTTTCTCGCCCTCTCGTAGTTCTCCATGACGAGGCTCTTCACCTCGGTGTCGATCTCCACGGCCGTCTTCTCGCTGAAGTCGCGGTGCTGGGCTATCTCGCGGCCCAGGAATATGTGCTCCTCCTTCTTGGCGAAGGCCAGGGGGCCAAGCCGCTCGCTCATCCCCCACTCGCAGACCATCTTGCGGGCGAGCTCCGTGGCGCGCTCGATATCGTTGCCGGCGCCCGTGGTCTGATGGTTGAGCACAAGCTCCTCGGCGACCCGCCCGCCCATGAGCACGGCCAGCTTGTTGGCGAGGTACTCCTTGTTGTAGGTGTGGCGCTCGTCGACGGGGAGCTGCTGCGTAAGGCCGAGGGCCATGCCCCGCGGTATGATGGAGACCTTGTGTATGGGATCGGTGCCCGGGATGAGCCGCGCAACGAGGGTGTGTCCCGCCTCGTGGTAGGCGGTGTTGCGCTTCTCCTCCTCGCTTATGATCATGGACTTGCGCTCGCTGCCCATGAGTATCTTGTCCTTGGCCTCGTCGATGTCGGCCATCTCGATGCGGTCCTTGCCGCGCCGCGCCGCGAGCAGGGCCGCCTCGTTGACGAGGTTGGAGAGGTCGGCGCCCGAAAACCCGGGGGTGCCGCGGGCGATCTTCGAGAGGTCCACGTCGGGCGCAAGGGGTGTCTTGGCCGTGTGGACCCTCAGTATCTCCTCGCGCCCCTTGATGTCCGGCTTGGGCACCACGACGGTGCGGTCGAAGCGCCCGGGACGCAGAAGCGCGGGATCGAGCACGTCGGGCCGGTTCGTGGCGGCCACGATTATTACGCCCTCGTTGCTCTCGAAGCCGTCCATCTCGACGAGGAGCTGGTTGAGCGTCTGCTCGCGCTCGTCGTGGCCTCCGCCCAGCCCGGCGCCCCTGTGGCGTCCCACGGCGTCTATCTCGTCTATGAATATGATGCAGGGGGCGTTCTTCTTGCCCTGGATGAAGAGATCGCGCACCCTCGATGCGCCGACGCCGACGAACATCTCGACGAAATCGCTCCCCGATATGGTGAAAAAGGGTACGCCCGCCTCGCCGGCTATGGCCTTGGCCAGAAGCGTCTTGCCCGTGCCGGGAGGCCCCACCAGGAGCACGCCCTTCGGTATGCGGCCGCCGAGCTTGGTGAACTTCTTGGGGGCCTTGAGGAACTCGATTATCTCCTCCACGTCCTGCTTGGCCTCCTCAACGCCAGCCACGTCCTTGAAGGTCACGCGGTGCTGCTCCTCGGTGAGAAGCCTCGCCCTCGACTTGCCGAAACTCATGGCCTTGCCGCCGCCCGACTGCATCTGGCGCATGAAGAATATCCAGACAGCGATGAGCAGCAACATGGGGAACCAGGAGACGAAGATCGTCCCCCAGCTCGGCGTGTCGAGCACGGGCTCGGCCTTTATCCTCACCCCCGCGGCCCGCAGACGCTTGACGAGCTCGGGGTCGTCGGGCGCAAAGGTCCTGAAACCCTTCTCGCTCTTGAGCCTGCCCCGTATGTCGCTGCCCTGGATGGTCACCTCGGCCACCTCGCCGTTCTCGACGGCCTCCATGAAGTCGCTGAAGACTATCTGCTCAAGCGGAGGCTGCTTGTAGCTGAGGAAGTTGAACATGAAGATGACCGTGACTATGATGATTAGCCACATGGCTATGTTTTTGTAAAGCTGGTTCATGGTTACCTTTCCCGGTCTTTTTCGGTTCCCGCGGCCGCCGGGGAAAACTTGCTGAAGAAGGGTCGCCCCCTATCCCTTGTGTGTCATTCGTGTCTTCGGCGGTCCCCGGAGGTTCGGGCCGCAAGGGCGTAAAAACCCCCGCCCGGGCGGCCCGAACCTCAGGGGACCGCCACCCGGGCGGCGGGCGGTGTCAGGAAACCCCTCCGGAGACTTTATTACTCGGGCCGATGGAGCCCGCCTCCTCCGGCGGTCGCAAGAGCCGGCGCGGCTCAAACGGCGAATAGAAAGTCCTGGAGAGAGTCCGAGGGAGCCGTGGGGCCGTGACCCTCTTTCAAGAAGCTTCCTTCAGTGGAATACATCGGCCCTTTCTCATATATAAATTGATATTCTTACACAACTGGACGGCCAATACAACAGAAAAAACCTTCGCCTCAGCCGCCCGGAGGCCCGCCCCGCCCGGGACCGCCGCGCTCTCTCCCGCGCCCGGCCAGCGTTGCGGAGACCGAGGCGCTGTAGAGGAAGATGGCCGTCGAGTAGTAAATCCATACGAGAAGTATCATGACCGTGCCGAGCGAGCCGTAGAACTTGTTGTAGCTCGGAAAATTCGATATGTACCACTTGAAGAGCGTCTTGGCCGCCTCCCACAGCAGCGTGAAGAAGACGCTTCCCCACAGCGCGTCGACAAAACCCATGGAGCGGCCCGCTATTATCTTGAATACGGCCGCCACACTCAGCACGAGAAGCAGCGCCGGCAGGATATGGCTGAAGGTCAGACTCCTTACGAGCCACTCCGAAAGGTCTATATCGAAGACGGTGATGTCTATCTTTCTCACCACCTCCACCAGCGCCGTCATGCCGAGGGAAAAGAGGGCCGTCACAAGGCCCACGAGGATGACGGCCATGCCCGTAAGCCTTCGCATGAGAAAGCCCCTCGCCTCGCGGACCTCGAAGATGTCGGCCAGCGAGTCCTGCATGGCCGAGAGCACGAAGTCGGCCGTCCAGACCAGCGTCAGAAGACCGACCCATCCGAAGGTGGGCGCGTTGCGCGCAAGGCCCCGCACGTCCTCCACCAGGCTGTCGCTCAGGTAGGGGAGTCCCTCGCGCACCAGCTCAATGATCCTGTCGAGGAGCCCGGCCTGCACGCCGAGTATGAAACCGAGAAAGGCGGTGAGCAGAAAGAGGATGGGTATGAGCGAAAAGAGGGCGTAAAAGGAGATGGCGGCGGCCTTGTTGAAGCCGTCGTGGCGCCAGAACCGCTCGAAGCTGCGATGGAGGATGGAAAAGGGATTGGTCATGTCCTCTGCGGCGCGGCGCACACGACCGGCCCGGCGCGCTACTTCCTCATCCTGAAGTGGAGCCTCACCGGCACTTCGCCGAGGTCCAGCAGCTCCCTCAGCCTGTTTACGAGATAGCGGCGGTAGTGCTCGGCCACGCCGGCCGGGTAGTTGGCGAAGACCACGAAGGTGGGAGGCCGCACGCCGCTCTGGGTTATGTAGTAGAGCTTCACCTGCCTGCCGCGGTAGACCGGGGGACGTTTGCGCGCCGTAATCCCGGCGAAGACCTCGTTCAGGCGCGCCGTCGGCACACGTCTCGACGCAGCCTCGTCGAGCGAGGAGACGGCGTCGAGGATCGCCCCCGTCCTGCGGCCCGTCAGGGCCGAGACGAATATGATCGGGGCGAAGCCGAGACCAGGCAGCGCCGCTCTCACCTCCCGCTCGTAACGGGCCATGGTGTGGGAGTCCTTGTCCACGAGGTCCCACTTGTTGATCACGATGAGGGCTGGCTTGCCCCTCTCGGCTATGAGCGAGCCCACCTTCGCGTCCTGGCTCTTCACCCCCTCCAGCGCGTCAATGACCAGGAGCGCAACGTCGCAGCTCTCCACCGACCGGATGGCCGCCATGACCGCGTAGTTCTCGAGCCTGGAGCTCACCCTGCTCTTCTTCCTTATGCCAGCCGTGTCGACGATGACGAATCTGCGGCCGTGGTGGCGTATCTCCGTGTCCACGGCGTCGCGCGTGGTGCCCGGCACCTCGCTCACTATCATGCGCTCGCGGCCGGCCAGCCTGTTTAGGATCGAGGACTTTCCGGCGTTGGGCCTGCCCACGATGGCGACCTTCGTGACCGCTTCGTCCCTATCCTTGCCGCGGCGGACCGGCAACGCGGCCATCACCTCTTCGAGCAGCTCGTACACCCCGTCGCCGCGCTCGGCCGACACCGCCATGACCCTATCCACGCCGAGATCGTAGAACTCGGCCAGCGCCCCCTCGAGCCTCGGCGAGTCCACCTTGTTGACGGCGTAGATGACGGGCCTGTGCGTCTTTCTCAGCATGTCCACGAGCTCGCGGTCGGCCGCGGTCAACCCCTCGCGGCCGTCCATGAGAAAGATCACGAGGTCGGCCTCCTCCACGGCAAGGCGCATCTGCTCCTTGACCTTGCCCATGATCCCGCCGGCGGCCTCCGGCTCGAAGCCCCCGGTGTCCACGAGCGTAAAGGTGCGTCCCCCCTCGCTCACATCGCCGTAATTGAGGTCCCGCGTTACACCCGGCTCGCTGCGCGTTATGGCCTTGCGCCTGCCTATGAGCCTGTTGAAGAGGGTGGACTTGCCCACGTTGGGACGGCCCACTATGGCGACAAGCGGCTTCATGCCGCCACCCCATGGCCTGCCCGGAAGGGAAAAAGCCGGCCAGAGAGAAAAAGAGGTCTCTTATTCACAATCACCATGAAACCCACGCGGCGCGCACAGGGAAACCCTGATTAATTACCCTGGGGGAAACTTTCTGTAGAAGGGCCACAGGCCCACGTTTCCCCGCGCCCTCTCGTATCTTATTCGGATGTTCGGCGGTACCGGGGAGGTTCGGGCCGCAAAGGCGTAAAAAAATCCCGCCTGGCGCGGCCCGAACCTCCCCGGTACCGCCCCCGAGGCAGCGGGCGCGGGCAAGCCCCCCTCACGGACTTTCAATTTGGGCTAATGGGGCCCATTATTTACGCGCCTCGGTCGCCCCGGGACGAGGCCCTTGCCAGAGGCAGCCTTATGGTGAAGCTTGCGCCCCGTCCCGGCTCGCTCTCGGCGCTTATATCGCCGCCGTGGTCCTGGACGATGCGGTAGCTCATGGTGAGGCCCAGCCCCGCTCCGGTCATCTTGGAGGTATGGAAGGGACTGAATATCTTGAAGAGGTCGTCCTCCTCGATGCCGCAGCCCGTATCGCTTATCTCCACGACAAGGGAGGAGCCGTCCTCCACATGGGAGCGGATCCGTATCTCGCCTTTACTCTCTATGGCCTCCACCGAGTTCTGGAGGATGTTGAAGAAGGCCTTCTTGAGGTTACTGCGGTCAAGGAGCACCTCCGGCGGGTCCGCCATGAGGTCGAGGTCGATCTCTATCTCCTTGCCGTCCATGATGTCGCGCAGGTCCTCGAGGGCCTTGAGCATCACCAGGTTCACGTCGGAGCGCTGCAGCCGCGAGGTGAGTATGCCCTTGTACTCGTCGATCCTCTGTATCATGCGCTCCATGCGCTCCACGGCCTTTATGATCGTCGAGATGTACTCCCTGTTCCTGTCGTCGCGCTCCCTGGAGCGCAGGAGCCGGGCCATGCCGCCTATGGTCGCCAGCGGATTGCGTATCTCGTGGGCTATGCCGTCGACCATCTCTCCCAGGGCGGCCAGCTTCTCGCTGTCGTGGAGCCTGGTCTGCATGGCCCTCATCTTGAGGAGCGACTTGACCCTGGCCGACACCTCGATGAGGCTGCACGGCTTCTCTATGTAGTCCTCGGCGCCGAGCTCCAGTCCCAGGACCACGTCCTCGAGCTCGGACTTGGCCGTGAGCATGACGACCGGTATGAGCCTTGTCCTGTCGTCGCTCTTGAGGCGCCTGCACATCTCGTAGCCGTCCATGCGCGGCATCATTACGTCCACGAGGATGAGGTCCGGGTGAAAGGCCTCGACCTTGTCCAGCCCCTCCAGGCCGTCGCCGGCCTGCTCCACCTCGTAGCCGTCCATGACCATCTTGCTGGCTATGAGCTCACGGATGCCGGCGTCGTCATCGACTATGAGGACCCTCGGCTTCATCTGCGCTACCCCTCTCCCGCTGCAGGCCCCGTAGCGCCCGGGCCGCTCCCCCTCTCGACCTTCTCCTTCATGGCCCTGTAGAAGCGGACCATCTCGTCGTCGCCCCTGCCCGCGTATATCTCCGCCATCGCGTCGATACACTCTCCGGCCCCCTCCGAGAGGCCGGCGGCGAGCGCCACCTTCAGCGCCCTGTCAAGGAGTCCGAGCGCGCCGTCCTCATCCCCCCCGGCAAGGGCGATGCGGCCGAGGGCGTAGAGCGAGTGGAATATGCGCGAAGACCTGCCGAGCCTCCGGTCGATCTCAAGGGCCCGCTCATAGAGGGCGGCGGCCTCGTCATCCCTTCCCTCCCCGCTCAACATGTCGGCCCTGAGCCGAAGCGAGTTGGCCACCTCGCCGTCGAGACCGGCCGCTTCGTTGAGCTTGAGCGCCTCGTCCAAGACGGCGGCGGCCTCGTCTCTTCTGCCGAGCTTCAGCAGCGCCATGGCCCTCAGGTTCAGCCGCGCGCCCCTGTCGGCGTGCGCGAACCTCGCATCGAGGCGGGCCGCATTGTCGAGGAGTCCGAGGGCGCCTGCGGCGTCCCCTCTCATGTAGGCGAGCTTTGCCAGCATGCCCCAGAGCGCGGCCTCGGCCCGGTGGTCGCCGGCCTCCGCGGCGATCTCCAGCGCCTCCTGCGCCGCCTCCCCGGCCCGCTCAAGACGTCCGAGGGCCGTGTACGCCGCTGCGAGGTTGCGCAGCGCCGCAAGCTCCGTGCGCCTGTCGTCAACGCTGCGGCTCAGGGCAAGGGCCGCCTCGAACTTCAGGAGCGCAAGGGCGTACTCCCCCCGCGCCGCCGCGGCCACGCCCTCCACGTTGAGCTGCGAAGCCCTTTCGGACTGGGGCGGCCCCGGCACCGGCTCGGGCGCGGAAGCGCAGCCTGCCGCAGCGAGCAGCACCGCAAGCACCGCAGCCGTCCAGGCCGCCCTAACGCCCATGGCCCGCGAAGGAATCGAAGGGGATGAGCGAGGGCTCCTCGACCGGCGGCATCATGAGCCTTAGGGGCCAGCTCCTGCGCACCCCCTTTACGGCCTCCTTGCCCTCGGCCGCCGCCTCGTCCATGTTCACCAGTATCTCCCTTATGCGCGCGCTCTCGCCGGCCACCACATCGCTTATGCGTTTTATGTTGTCTATTACGGCCTCCACCTTGCGCTCCACCTCCGGCAGTCTTTCGACGACCCTGTCGGTCCGCCGCGCAACGGCCTTGACGCGCTCTATGACGGGGCCGAGCTCCTCGCTCGCCGACTCGACGTTGGCCACCACCCTGGAAACACTCTCCACGACCGGCGCGGCCTCCCTGTCTATCCTGTCGACCACGCCGCCCGCCTTGTCCACAATGGCCGTCGCCCCCTCGAAGGTCTTCCTTATCTCGGCCAGCGTCCGCGTCACCTCGGCGCGGATATCGAGGAGCTCGGAGGTCAGCAGCCTCATGTTCCTCACCGTGGTCTTCAGGTCGCCGTCGGGGTCGTTGGCGTAGTGGATTATGTCCTTCACCTCCACGAGCACGGGCTTGGCCCTGGCCACCAGCTCCTCGATCCCTCCGGCCTTCTCGAAGGGGATGAAGCCACCGTCGGGCAGGGGCTCGGCTCCGGCCTCTCCGACCGAGATCTCCACCACGGCCTCCCCTATGAAGCCCTCCTTGACGAGCGAGGCCATGGAGCCCCGTCGAATCCACTTGCGGTAACGCTTGTTGATCTCCAGCGTCACCCTCACCCTTGCGTCGTCGGCGAGCTCCAGCTCCTTTACGCGCCCCACCCTGAAGCCCGAGAGCTTTACCGGCATGCCCTCGATGAGGCCCGTGCCGGACTCGGCGATGAAGTGGATGCGGAACTTCTTGGTGAAGACGTCGCGCTCGACGCCGATGAGGACGATCACGGCGACGATGCCGGCCATGGTCAGCAGCACGAGCAGCCCGACCTTCGTCTCCAGGTGCCTGAACCTCGGGTCCCTGTCCTCCAACTCGCTCATATCCCGAAATCGTCCGGCCCTCCGGCGCCTCTACGCCTCCTCTAACCTTCCGCCCGAAACCCTGATGAGCCGCGTCGGCCCGATAAGCTTGAGCTCGGCCGGACTCCCGGTGAAGAAGACCATCAGGGCCGAAGGATCGAGACCGTGAATACGCCTGGTCACCTCGACCACCCCGGCCGCCTCCCTGTCGAAGAGGCCGTAGGTGATCCTCTCGAAGATGTAGACGGGGGGACGCGCCGCCGCGGCCCTGGCGATCATGACGACCCGCCTCGTGAACGTCGACAGCGGCCCCGGCAGGTCCCAGAGCCCGCCCCTGTAGCCCGCCACGTCCAGAAGCTCCCGCGCCCTGGACAGGGCCTCGGCGGCGGGGACTTCGGGAAAGTGGTGGAGCAGCGGGAGGGCCACGTTCTCGATCACCTTGAGGTTGCTTATGAGCGCCGTGTCAGCGAGGACGACGCCGAGTCTGCTGCGCAGGGCCGAAAGCCCTCTGTCGTCGAGGGCCTGGAGGTCCTCGCCGAGCACCCTGACGCTGCCCTCCTCGGGCCGCACAAGGCCGATGAGCACCCTTGCGAGCGCGCCCTTGCCGCTGCCGGCGGGGCCGGCTATAACCACCCGCCCGCCGCCATCGAGTGAGAGATCGGCGCCGTCGAATAGCAGCCTGCCGTCCTGGCGAAGCCTCAACCCCTCTATCTCGATGAGCGCAGCCACCGGCCCCCTCAGAACAGGACGAGCGTGACGGCGGCGTTGACGACGAAGACGAGCTCGAGGCTCGTGATCACGGCCCTCGTCGTCTGCTGGGGGATACGCGTTATGGACCCCGACACCTCGAGACCGCTGTAGGTGCAGACGGCGCCGATGATGAGCCCGAAGACGGCGCTCTTGAGCAGCGTCACACCGACGTCGAGAAAGTCCATGGCCTCGAGAACGCTCCTTGCGTAGACCGTGAAGGATATCCTCTTCTCGAAGCCCGCCAGGAGGAAGCCGCCGAGCACGGCCACGACCTCGAAATAGAAGGTCAGCACCACTACGCCGAGGGCCGTGCCCGCCACCCTCGGCGCCACCAGGTAGCCGTGCGGGTCTATGCCCATCACCTCGAGGGACGATACCTCCCGCGACATCTTCATGGAGCCGAGCTCCGAGGCCATGGCCGTGCCGCTCCGGGCTATGACGATGACGGCCGAAAAGAGGGGGCCGAGCTCCCTGATCACCACAAGGACGAGTATCTCGCCTATGAGAAGCTCTTCGCCGAGCTTGGGCAGGATATCGAACGACTCGGTTACGATTATGAGCCCGATGATGAGCGCTATCCAGAAGATGATGGAGAGGGCCTCGAAGACGGTGAAGTATATCTGGCGCATGAAGACCGTCTTCGACGCCCTGGATCGCAGCGCGCCCCCCGAGAGTACGAGGACCAGCGACGAGGCCGTGAGGGAGGCCACGTCTTTGACCACCGCGACCTTATCGATCACCACCCTGCCAAGACGGTCGACAATGCCCATGGGCGGCGGCCTCCGGCCTCTCCCGGCGCTCCTCCCCTAAAAGCCCGCGCGCAGCGCCACGAACGGGCCCTGGAAGGCTATGTCGAACTCGTCGTCGCCCTGGTTGCTGCTGACGATGAGATAGCGGTAGCCCCCCGCTATGGTGATGAAAGGCAGCGGCGAGACGTTCACCCCGGCCTCGGCGTCTACGGCGTAGCCGTAGCTTCCCATTGTAAAGGCCGTTATCTCGCCCTCGAGCTTGGCGAGCAGGGGAAGCCCCACCTGGGCCGTAACTCCAACGGCCGGCAGGATGAGCATGTACGACTCGGACCTGCCGTTGGTCGCCGCACTTACGGCCGTGTCGATGTCGAAGTACTTGACCTCGAAGATGACGCCCAGGCGGTTGCCGAGCGTGTCCACCAGGTCGTACTCGTAGCCGAGCCTGTGGTAGACGACGTCGAGCTCCGAGGTGACGGCCGTGTTGCTGAGGTAGGTCACGCCGTTGTAGGTGATGTCGGCGTTGAGGGTCTTGCCTCCGTCCCAGCTCATGGGCATGTAGGCGTAGCGGAGCTTGTGGTTTTTGAGGAGCCCCACTTCGACCCTTCCCTCGAAGAAGTTCTCCTGGTCGTCCATGCCCAGGTCTTCGGCGAGGTCGAGGTAGCTGCCGCGGCTGCCGCCGCCGCTTACGTTCATGTCGGCTCCCAGTCCCACGAGCCAGTACCTGCCCTCCACCTTCAGAAAGGCCGACGCATCGGTAGCGCCGAGCGCGAGGACGGAGAGCGCCGCAACCGCGATAATGGTATATCTCTTCAAGAGTCTCTCCTCACATTAGTCATTGCGGCCGGCGCAGGACCGCCGGCCTGAACCGCCTCGACAGGCCGCAGCGACGAGGGGCCGCCGGAAGAGACGGCGGCGCCCCGCCTTGTGGGAGGCGGGGCGCTCAGGCCGCCCGCTTCAGGCTATACTGTTACGGAAGCTCCGCCTCCTGCACAGCGGTTCGTCCATCGCCCCACGGACCGGGGAGGCTACGGCCTGTCGGAGGGCAGGGGAAGCCCTGAGGCCGCCGCCCCAGCAAGGTCAGCCCCCTCGGCCGCCCCTGGTCAGCCCCCTCGGCCGCCCCTGGTCAGCCCCCTCGGCCGCCCCTTCAGCGAAGGACGAAGACCACCTTCGCCCCTTCGAGAAAGTTGGTCTTCTGGTTGGCGGAGAATATGACCCCGGCATCGCCGCCCGAGACCTTGACGTCCGTGCCCTTGACCACTCCGACGGCCTCGACGACAAGGGGGTTCTTCGCTCCCCGCTCGCCGAGCAGGGCCTTGGCCTTGCCCACGTCGTTGGTATACTCGCCGGCGCCCCGTTCGATGAGTATCTCCTGTGCCACCTTCGTGGGGTCGTAGAGTATGTCGCCGTTCTCGGCGAGCACGCGGTTTATGAGGGCCGGTTTGAAGCGGTGCTTGGTGATGTCCAGTATGAGGCCGTCGTAGTTCGGCGCCGAGGGAGGCGCCGGCGCGGCCGGAGCGGCCGGCGTGTAGACCGGGGCCGACGGCGGAGGCAGGGTTGGGAGTATGCGTGGCATGAGCTGGCCCAGCAGGCCCCCGGGCCCCTTCATGGGCACCGACACGTAGACGGCCGCCATCTCGGCCGCCGGGTCGTAGACCTCGTAGACCACTTGGGCGCCCTTGACCACCCCCTGGACCGTGGCCTTTATCGTGTCGGACTGGGCCGCCGCGTCGACGACCATGGTCTCGCCGTATATGGCCACGCCGTTGAGTATCTCGGCGAGTTCACGAAGAGCGACGACCTTGGCCGCGCGTTTTGCGAGGATGGCCTTCTGCGCCGGCGAGAGCGGCCTGTCGGCCGGCGCGGCGCCCTCGCCCTTGACCGTTATGACTCCGGCCATGAAGGCCTGGGCCGGGTCGGTCACGAGCGCCGGGGGGCCGCCTCCCATCTGGGCGAAGGCCGAAGCGGAGGTGACGGCGAGAAAGAGACCGACCAGCAGGGATATAGTCCGTTTCATATAACGCCTCCTTGAACTGTCGTTGCGGGACGCGACGTGCGCGGTCCGTCAGTATATGTTCATTCTCTGTCGCAGGACCCTTATGGCCAGGATGGCCTCGGCGCCGTCGACGTAGTCGTCGGGCCTGAACTCGCCGGAGAGCTCGGTCTCCATGATACTGCGGGTGGTCATGTTCATGACGGCGTTGTACCAGGCGGCCGAGGCCGGCACGTCGGGGTAGGGCGAGCGGTCGTGGCCGAAGAACGCCGTGGCCAGGCTCTCGTCGCCGGTCAGCTTTATGAGAACGTCCTCGAGCACGAAGGCCAGCTCCTTTCGTGTTATGGGCCGGTCGGGCTTGAAGAGGTTGGCCTTGGTGACCGGGTCGTACTGCGGCTCCAGCCCCCGCACACCCCACTTCATGAGGGTCAGTATCTCTTCCTTGAAGTGATGGTTCAGCACGTCGGCGGGGATGAAGTCGGCCTTGAGCCGGGCCGTCTCGCTCTTTACGGGGATGCGGCCCGCAAAGAGCTTGTCGATCTTCATCTCGTCGACGAGCAGCGCCGCCATGTCTCCCCGCGCGACCTCCTCCTTGAGGGCTATCTCCTTGCCCACGTCACCGAGCGTTATGCCGGCCATGGCGCGAACGATCTTGTCGACCCGCTTCCATCCCTTGTCGGCCTTGGCGTTCCACTTGCCCTCGCGCTTCATGGAAAGGACCTCGCCGAACATGTCGCGGGCCTTCTGGAACTCGCGGCCCTCGAGATAGGCTACACCCATGAAGTACGGCGCGGCCTCGCGGCCGTCGTAGTAGACGAGCCTGCGCTCGTCGACCTTGAGTTTCATGGCCTTCCTGTAGCTCTTGACGGCGTAGTCGAGCCAGTCGTCGGTCTTCAGCTCCGTGTAGACGCGCAGCGAGGCGAGCCAGTACTGGAACTGGTCCTCCGGTGACTCCGAGCGCTTCCACGAGAGCTTGAGATGCTCGAAGGCCTTGTCGCTGTCGACCTGCCTGTAGGCGGGGTCGCGCTTGTCTCCGGCCTTCAGGGCGTAAACGATGGCCAGGCCCGCGTGGGCGGGACCGAACTTCTCGTCGCAATAGACGGCCCTGTTGAACTTGCCGGCCGCCTCGTCGAGCTTGCCGTCGTCGATGAGTTCCATGCCGCGCAGATAGTGGTGCTGGGGGTTGTCCTCGGGGCTCGTGCATCGCGGCGTGGGCTTTGCGCACCCCGCGACCGTCATGATGAGAACCGCCAGCAGAAGCGACAGGTATCCAACCCTTTTCATGGCCACCTCCTATTTGATTTCCTTCACCACGTCGCCGACCTTGAAGCCCACGCCGCTCTTGACGGTCGCCTCGGATACGCGCTCCCCCTGGTGCGCCGTGAGCACTATCTCGCCTATGCGCTTTTCGCGCCTTCCGATGACGCGGCCCGTCTCTGGATCGACGAGCTCCTCGCCCGGTCTGTATACGGCGAGCACCGTGCCGGGAGCGAGCCTGCTCCTGGTGCCGGCCCTGATGAGGATGGTGTCGCCGTCGACGAGCACGATGCTCGTGCGGAAGGGCTGGGCGTTGAGCTTTTTGATCATGCTCGCCATGGCCTTGGTGAGCGCGTCGCGCAGCGCCCCTTCACGGAGCCCCGTGTCGTAGGTGGACCTCGACCCCAGGCCGAGCACCCCGCCCGTCTTCTTGCGGTACTCGCCAGCGCCGGACTCGGCAAGGAGCGTCCTGCCGGTGGCGACGTCCACGAGGGCGTAGTCGACCTGGACGCGGGCCACCTGCGTCTTGGACTGGGCCACCAGGATGTCGGAGCCTTCCTCGAGTTCCGAGTAGGCGGTGACGGCGCCCGATATCCTGTAATCGATGGACATGTAGCCCTCGGCGGCGTCCTTCTTGCCCACCTTCACGGCGCCGCTTTGCTGGAGCTCGATGAGGCGCTCCTGCTGGCGCATCTCCTCGTCGGTGAGGACGATGGGCTCAAGGCCCGACTTCTTCACGATGGTGCGCAGTATCTCGGTCGCCGCCTCGCCCACGCCGAGCACCCTGCTCGGCGTCTTGTTCTCGAAGGTCAGTATGGCTACGGTGTACTGCGGCCCCCTGTACTGAGCTCCCAGTTCCTCGAGCTCCTGGCGCTGTCCCGTGAGCGAGACGTCTTCCTTGACGGCACCGGTGGTCGTGGGCGCGCATCCGGCGGCGAGAAGAAGCGCCGCAAGCACCACAGCTCCGTACGAAGCTCCCAACAAGTAAGACCTTACGGACATCATGTTACCTCCTTATGGTACCTCCTTTTCCATCGCGGAAACTCTCAGTCCACGCAGCCGGCGGAGACTTTATTTTGCCGGGGTCTCGCGGCCCGCGCCGTCAACGCTCGTCGCGCTCCCGGACCTCGCGCTCGCGGCGCTCTCCGCCCCCCTCGTCTTCTCTCTCCTCCCACATGCGGCCCAGGCTCACCTTCTCGTAGCCGGCCGGCACGACGAAGAGGTCCTCGTCCGGGCTGCCGAGCTTCACCTCCCCGGCCTCGGTGACTATCCTCGCATCGTCGTTCTCAAACTCCGTCCTCACGATAAAGCCGTCAAGGTCCACGGCCTCCCAGACGGTGCCGGTCTCCACGCGGCCGTCGGAGTAACGGACGGTCACCCTGTACTTCCTGCAGCGGCGGCCGGCCACACTCTCCTCGCCGAGGAACTCCTTGTCCTCGGCGGGGGCCCCCTCGTCCTCGGCCTCCATGACGTCTTCGATGTACATGCGCCGGTCGTGGAGGATGGAGTAGGACCTGCGCCCGTCAACGTCGAAGATGAACGACATGCCGCCGATCGGGGGCATCTCCCCGCCGGTCGCCTCCAGCAGGTCCACGCGCAGCCTTCCGCCCCTCTTGGCCACCTTCATGGTCGTCTTCGTCGTCCCGCCGCCGCGCTTGCGGACGGCGGTGGAGGTGATGACGGCGCTGAAGTCGCGCTCTTCGAGGAAGTAGAGGGGCGCCACGTCGGGCTCCGGCACGGCCTCCAAGTCCATGTCAATCGCCGGGGGCTCCAGGGCCGGCTCCTCCGGGGGTTCGGCGCTCGCCACGTAGGCCGCGCCGCCGCGGCCCGCCGGGAAGTCAGCGAAGACGAAGTCGAGCATGCGGGAAGTCTCGGCCGCGAGGTGCATGCCGGCGGCCTTGGTGATGAGCTTCTCGCCGAGGCTCATGATGGCCGCGTCCCTTACGCTCTCTTCCCGGTGGTAGCGCACGTCCCACTCCGTAAGCCCCGGTATCTCGGATATGCCCTCGATGGAGCGGAAGGGCTCCATGCCCTCGCGGGCGTCCTTCACCTCGGCGGCCACGGCCACGCCGTCGCCTATGAGCCCGCCGCTTGTAAGGATGCTCTTCACGCCGTGCCCCCTCGCCCAGAGCGTCCTGCCCGAGCGGGCGTGGACGAGCCTGAAGCCCGCCCGGACCTTCTTGACGTTGTAGACGCCCGTCGTCACGTCGTCGAAGTTGAGGAGATAGCCGTAGACGACGCCGTCGACGCCGAGCTCCTCGCCGAGCTTTCGGGGCGTGGTCATGTCGAGCTGGGCGCCGAGGGTTATACCCATGCGGTCGCGCAGGATGCGGTCCGTCTCGTCGAGGGGCAGGACCCTGTAATGGCGTCCCTCGAGCCTCTTGGCGAAGGCCTCCCTCAGCCTGGCTGGCGCGTCCACGTCGTTTGTGGCGTTGTAGATGGGCAGCAGCGCCACCGTGTAGACCGGGTTGGACGGGTCCGGCGCTATGGAAGGCGCGGGCACACAACCGTAGTTCAGCAGGAGAAGCACCACGACAAAGACGGCGCCGAGGGGAAACCTCTTCATCATCAAAGACCTCCTTGCATATCCACCTCATCCGCCGGGGCCGCCGTCCCAGCCGCACCCCGGCCGGCGTCTACCTGCCCACGACGAGCTCTATGGTGCTCTGTGTGGCCTTGACTATGCTCAGCGGGAAGCCGAGCTTCGCCGAGGCTATGGCGTCGGCCATCTGCTGGGCCGTGGAGTCGGCCTCCACGTCGAGCTCCGCCTCGCCGCCCTCGAAGCTGCGCTGGTAGACGGCCTTGACGCCCCGCACGCGGCCCCGGAGCATGTCCTTTACGGCCGTGAGCTGGCCGTAGTCGGCAAGCCCCCTGATCTTTATCCTCACCGTCATGGCGCCGCCGGTCCACTTGGCGATTATCTGCTCCATGAGTCTTTCGCCGGCCTGGGCCGCCGCCTTTGCTATGGCCTGGCTCCCGCCGGAGACGGGCGAGATGTGGCGGGCCACGCCGTGGCCGCTGGCCGAGCCGAGCACGGCCCCGTCGCCCACGCGCACCGCCTGGAGCGTCATGTCGGCGAGATAGGGGGCCACGCGGCTGCCCGGCGTCCTCGGACCCTCGCGGGCGACGACCTTGCCCGTCACCACCACCTCGGCGCCGAGCCTGCCGCCTATGGTCCTGGCGCCGTCGGCCGTCAGGTCGGCGACCCTGAAGGCGTTCGATATCTCGAAGGCGCCGGTCGTGCCCGATATGTCGACGACGTTGAAGCCCTTGGAGAGGAAGGCCTCCTTCAGGGCCGTCTCGCCGGCGAGCATCGAGTAGGTCTCGCCGTGGAATTCGCTGGTGCCCCACCACTTCCACCAGAAGACGTAGTAGCTGTCGCCGATGTTCTGCTCGGCCACCATGAAGAGCACGCGCGGCTTGCCCACGCGCCGCATGAGAAGCCCCAGGGCGTCGAGGTCGTCCTTGAGCTCTCCCATCTCCACCGTGGCGCGCACCGAGACCTGATAGAGCGCGCCCGACTGGCCCTCGCCGGTCACGGTGTAGTCCTTGATGTAGCCCCTCGTCCTCGTATAGACCCTGTCGCTCAGGACGGCGAAGTTCTCGACCATCGTCTCCGACGAGACGAGCGTGCCCACGGCCTGCTCCACGGCCTTGCGCAGGGCGTCGCTCACGGCGCCGTCGCGGGCGAGGGCCACGTTGCCGTCGACGATGGTGGCTATGCCCCTCGCCTCCACGACCCTTGATTCGGCGCGGACGGCAGAGGGATGCGCAAGCAAAAGGAGTAAAAGGAGTCCGCAGCCTGCGAGGATCGCAACTCCGCCGCGGCGCGATGACGGCGCATGGACAGATATCATCCCGAACCCTCCCGCGAGCGGACACCACTGAAGACGCCCGCCCATCATAGACTGGAATAACGGATGAATGATTTGATGCGAGTCGGCTGGAGGCGGCTGCCTCCCTGCGGCGGGCCGGCGGCCGCCCGCTACGGCGCCGCGGCCCCACCCTCTGGCGCCGCGGCCCCACGCCCGGAGACCGGCTTCCGGCGCCAGCGGCTTCCGGCCTACAGGCATATTATATCCCTAAATTCCAGAGTTGCAACGATTTTTATCACCCGCCGAGCGGCCTCAGGCCACTGGTTACATTTTTTCGGGCGAAGCCCTAAAGTTTCGGCGCCATGATGACGAAGAACAACTCAAACGTGCTGACGCCTCCAAATCCTGCAACAGCAAACATAACTTGAGGAAGCGCCGATTCTGTTCCGCTATGGGGACCACGAGGTCCGGATCGCTCCGACGGCACCTTTACGCCTTTTCTGTCAGAACCTCTCCGGGAGCGTCACGCAACGGAAGAACATAATACACATATAATAGAGGGGAAACGCCGGCCTGCGCCCCTTAACTGACACGGGGTCTCCCCGCGCAATCAGCCGGGGTATCCCTCATAACGTTCAACAATCGGCATGCAGCGACCGGCAGGCCTTCATGGACAAACAAAGAGGTGATCGATGTTGAGGCAATCGAACAGCAAGAGCATCAGGCGCGAAGTGACGTTTCTTGTAATAACCAGTGTCCTCTTCTCGCTCGCCTGCATGGGGGTGTTGCAGTACCTGAGCGAGCTGAAGCTTCTGGAACGCTCGCTCGTCGACACGGCCAACGCCTCGCTCCAGCCCATCCGCTTCCTCGCGGCGGGCAGCATAAACGGCGGCAACGTGATGAAGCTCAAGAACAAGACCGCCCGGGAGCTCTACAAGGCCAACAGCGACCTCCTCTACCTCAAGATGAGCGGCACGAGCAAAGGCACCCCCAAGACCGAGTTCTTCGACGCCATACCTCCGCAGTACATAGAGTACACATACGTCAAGGAAGGGATCACCGACGACGACATCGACACCTTCTCCGGCGCCTTCCGCTCGGGCGGCCTCTCCGCAAAGGACGAGGGCTACAGTCTCGACGGCGAGCGTTATCTCCTCTACATAAAGAAGAAGCTCGACATCCCCAACGGCGGCGAGCTCACGGCCGTCTACTCGGCCAGGGCCATAGAGGGCACGTGGCTCAAGGTGCTCAAAAGGATAGCCATCGTCGCCGTCGTCATATCGCTCATCTCCGGCCTCATAGCCGTCTACCGCACCAACAGGCTGGTCAGGCCCGTGATAGAGGTGTCGCGCCAGATCTCCTACACGACCGAGACCCTCGATCTCGGCTCATCGACGGTGAAGGTGGACGCCGACAACGAAATCGGCTCCCTGGCCAACAGCTTCAACGACTTCGTCCACAAGCTCAACAAGGCCATCTGGGCCTTCAAGGATCACTGCGAATACGTGGGCAAGGCGATCTCGACGCTCTCGGCGAGCACCGAGGAGATGCTGGCGAGGATAAACGAGCAGAGCCAGAAGATGGGCGAGGTGGCGGCCGCCGCCGAGCAGAGCCGGGCGACCATAGAGGAGACGGCCAAGAGCAGCAACTCGACGGCCAGCTCCGCCGAGGTGGTCCTCGAAAACGTCAGCAAGGGCACCAGGATCGTGGACGACTCGAAGGCGGAGATGGACCTCATAGCCAAGGAGGTGAGCAGCACGGCGAGCCTCATGGAGGAGCTCGGCAAGGGCTCGGACAAGATAGGCGACATCATACTGGTCATAAACGACATCGCCGAGCAGACGAACCTCCTGGCCCTCAACGCCGCCATCGAGGCCGCAAGGGCCGGCGAACAGGGCCGCGGCTTCGCCGTCGTGGCCGACGAGGTGAGAAAGCTCGCCGAGAGGACCTCCCAGTCCACAAAGGAGATATCGTCGATGATAGCCTCCATCCAGGCAAACATCGCAGAGGCCATAGAAGCCATGGAGGGGGCCCGCACCCACGTGGAGGGCGGAGTGGTGAAGACCAACCTGGCCGGAGAGGCGCTCGGCGAGATAGAGAAGCTCGTCAAGGAGATCACGTCGATGAACATACAGGTGGCGGCGGCCACGGACGAGCAGGCGGCGACGACAAAAGAGATCTACGAGAACATCCAGCGGGCCTTCGAGACGACGGAGGCCGTCAAGGAGAGCACGCTGGCCATGTACGAGTCCTTCAAGGAGCTCGACAGCATGTCGGAGAAGCTCAACCGCGAGGTGGAGCAGTTCAAGCTCAACGGCCGGGTAAAGGAGGTCGCGGCCATGCCGGCCTCACCGCCCCCCGGAAAGCCGGAGGCCAGGGCCGCCGTCATGTAGCGGCCGGAGGACCTCCGCTCCGCTTCATCGCCCCCGGAGCAACCGGTCAACCGGTCGCGGCCCCGACTCGACGCCCGTGCAGCCGGGCGCGCGGGAAGAGAGCCGCCGGCCGGGCCGCCGGGAGAGAAAGTGAGAGCCCGCCGGGTCTTCAGCGCAGGATACAGGCTTACCGTTACGGACGCAACAAACCATCCCAAGGAGGTCAGAAAGATGAGAACAAAGGCCCTATGCACCTCGGCGATCCTTGCGGCGCTGCTGGCCGTCTCCACCGTGGAGGCCGGCGCCGCGTCGGAGACGTCCTTTCCTTCCGACTGGCAGAACTGGACGAGCATCTCGACGACGCTGACCAAGATCGGGGCGCTTCCCGGCTGCGACGCCGACGTGAGCTCCCTTCCGCCCATATACCAGGAGACGGTGGAGACCTACTGCGGCGTAAGACCCGGAGGTCCCGGAAAGGTGGCCGTCCTCGTCAGGCCCGGCGCCGTGGGCGCCTACAAGGCACGGAGCGGAGGCTTCGGCGACGGTCCCAACATGATACTCCATCTCAAGGACCTCAAGCTCCTCTTCGTGACGGGCCACAAGGGCGGCAAGGCCGTCTACGGCGTCTACTCGGAGGACGGCAAGGACATGGCCGCCGCCTCGGGTGGACTGGCCCCCAACACGTGCAGGACCTGCCACTCGGGCTACAAGGCCTTCTGCGTAAACGGCCAGTGCGGGACCAAGAAGTGAGCTTGCCTGATGAGGGAACCTTTTGCTTGCCGAAAAGGTTCCCTCAAACCCCTTCGACCCGCCCTGCCTTCGAGGGACGCCCGGAACCTCAACGCCCCGCGCGGCGACGGCGACAAGAGGCCGGCCCTCCCCCTACCTCTCCAGCCTCTCCAGTATGAACTTTATCTGGCGGTCGCCGGGATTGAGCCTCAGGGCCTCGGCGAGGGCCCGCCTCGCCTCGTCGAGCCTTTCGAGCTGGTAGAGGAGCAGGGCCCGGGCCTTGGCGAGCCCCGAGTCATTGGGGTACTTCTCCACCCCTTCGGTGAGATAGGCGAGGGCGCGCTCGTTGTCGTCCATCTCCTGGTAGGAGAGCCCGAGGTAGTAGTAGATCGCCTCGCTGGGCTCTATCATGAGGGCCTTCTCGAAGCTGTCGGCGGCCTTTCCGAAGTTGCGCTTCCTGAAGTAGCGGCCGCCTTCTATGACGAGCCTCGTGTGGAGCTCGCGGCGCTCCTCGTCGCTCAGCGAGGCATAGGGGTCCTCGACGGCGTCGACGGGCCTGCCCTCGGGCGCCGGTCCGTCAAGGACCTTCGCCGCCGCGGCCTCGCCTTCGATCCTCATCTGCTGGACCTTGACCGATCCGAGGTAGTTGCCGTCGAGCGATAGGGCCGCGCCGCGGGCCCTGACGTTGACGTCGTTGTCGTAGATGTTGTTGCCCTCGATGACGGGGCTTGAATCGACGGCTTCGATACCGACGCCGTTCTGGGTGATGTCGTTGCCCCTGACGACGGCCCTTGTCTCCACGAGGCGAAGGCCCGCCTCGTTGTGCCAGACGGTGGAGCCCGTCACCTCCGGCGAGGGCAGTCCCGATGCCGCAAGGGCCGTCACGTTGCCCTCCATGACGGCGGAGACGATCTTGACGGCGCTCCTTGTCACCACAACCCCCATGGCCGCGCCGCTTATCCTGGCCCTCTCCAAGCGGCCCGACGCCGAATCGAAGAAGATACCCTTCCAGCGCCCGCCGTCAGCCTCGACCGCCCGGCCCGGGAGGAACTCGACGAGCGAATCGGCCGTGCCCACGGCCCGGAGCGCGCCGAGCACCACGAGCGAAGCGCCGGGCTCGAAGAAGAAGCGCACACCGGGCTCGAGCTCCACGCTCACCCCCTCGGCGACGGTCACCTCTCCCTTAAGGACGTAGTCGCCGGCGTAGAAGGTCCTGTCCTCCGCGATGACGCCGCCGACGGCCACGGGCTCGCCGTGCCTCAGCACAAGACGCCTGGACTCCGAAGGCTCCCCCTCGTTTCCGGCGGCATCGACGGCCGTGACCCTGTAGTAGTACGGCGTTGCGGCCTGCACGGAGCGGTCGGCGAAGCGGGTCTCCTCGACGAAGGCCACCTCCTCGTAGCCGGAGAGGGGTTTGATGCTGCGCATGACCCTGTAGCCCTTGAGATCGGAGGCGTCGACCCCCTTCCAGGCAAGCTCCAACCTGTCGGTGAAGGCCACACCCGTGAGCCCCCCGACCCTGGGGGGCGGCTCCGTGTCGATGGTGACAAGACCGGTGATGTCGAACCACCGCGCCTGCGCCCCGCCGGGACGCCCGAGGTAGACCACCACGGGCGCGTCCCTCGCCTCGTCGCCGGGGACGACCATGTACTCGCCCAGGTACTCGCCTGGGCTGACCTCCCTCATGGCCAGCGCCTTCCTGAAGCCGCCGATCTCGAAGATGCCCACAAGACCCGGCTCGCCCTCCATGGCGACCTTGAAGACCTTCCCCTTGCCGAAGGGCCCCTCGCCGGCGTTGGTCATGACGTTGCGGATGACAGGCTCCCGCTCGCCCTCGAAGCCCTCTGGCACCGGCACCTTTTCGTTGAGCTTCCAGCCCAGCTCGTTTATGACGCGCGTTCTCTGGATGTCGCGGATGTTCATGGCCGTGGTGACGGCCGTCATGACGGCGCCCACCGGCGAGAGCGGCACCCCGCCCTCGTGATAGCGCACCGCCTCCTTTATGCGCCAGAGCTCCTTGCCCGTCGCCGCGTCGACCAT
Organism: Deltaproteobacteria bacterium; assembly: GCA_011375175.1. Classification (NCBI taxonomy): domain Bacteria; kingdom Pseudomonadati; phylum Myxococcota; class Myxococcia; species Deltaproteobacteria bacterium. The sequence goes on from DRME01000074.1 coordinate 39,559, forward strand.
CCAGACCTCGGCCTCCACGCCCATCTGCGAGTAGGCGACGGCGTACACGCGCTGGTAGTCGGTCACCCTGCCGTAGACGAGGCCCTCGGCGCCGAGGGCCTCCGCTATCTCGGCCGGAGGGATCTCGGCGAAGTCCTTACCCCTCTCCTTTTCCAGCAGCGCGAGCTTGGGGTCGAGTACGTTTATCTCGATGTCGCGGAACGGCTTGCTGCTGAAGTGGTTGTAGAAGCTGCGGCGCACCTGGCCGGCCACGGCGACGTCGTCTGTCTCGTTGCCGAAGGGCAGCACCGCTATGACGGCGGGGTATCTCACGCCGGCGGGGACTGCCGCCACGACGGGCCCCTCCTTGCGGGCCGCCCCGTCGGCGGCGCAGGAGACCAGGAGCGGCAGGCAGAGAAGCAGCGACACCACCGGCGTTACGACTCTCTTCATGACACCTCGCTGCGGGAAGGACTCTCCGGGGGGTTCGGCCGGGGAGGTCACGGCCCCGGGTTTCCCGCGCCTCCCCCTGCAAGTCGGATTGTCTCGCCGGCGGCCCGCGCCGGGCGAGAGGGAGAAAGACCCCTCAGAGGGAAGAGCGCAGAAGCCTGAGCCCCTCCCTTGCGTCGGCGGCGAGCGGGCTGTCGGGGTAGTCGTTCACAAAGGTCTCGAGCTTTCGCGCCGCCGTCTCGTTGTCGCCGTTCTCTATGTAGCTTATGGCCTCCATGAAGGCGTTGATCTCCGTGTCGCTCAGGGGCCCCTTCCAGTAGAGGTCGTCGTCCACCGTCTCGGGAGCGCCCTTCACGCCGGCCACACTGGTGGAGTGGCGCGACTTCCCCCTGGAGTGGCTGTCGAACCTGGCGATCATCGACTTGAGCCATGACATGAGACCGCCCGCCTCGACCGGTCCGGTCCCGCCGAGGGCGACGACGGCCGCCGCAAGGATCGCTATCATGCCTTTTCTGAGCTTCATGGCCAACCTCCGGTGAAAGCGCCGCGCAGGCCTATAGCCCTGCGTGGCGTTTGTGTTGTCCCGTGACCGGCGCCAGGGCCGGCGGCCCCGCGACGGTCGCCCCCGAAGGGGCGCACAGGCCGCCCTTCACGCCCGGCCGCTCACTGGCCGAGCTCCACATAGACCTTCAGGTACTTCTCCTTGACGCCGGCATCCATGGCCATGGCCTCGGCGAAGACCTCCCTGGCCCGCTCACGGTCGCCGAGCTTGAGGTAGGCCCTCGCCATGTTGACCAGTATGCCCGGGTCGGTGGCGTCCTTTTCGCGGGCCATGCGGTAGTAGCCGAGCGCCTTTTCATAGTCTCCCTTGAGGAAGTGGACGTTGCCTATGTTGTTGGCCGTGTCGGGGGTGAGAGCGCCGGAGGCGTCGAGCTTCCTGGCCAGCGCGAGGGCGTCGTCGACGAGACCGTTCTCCCCGTAGACGATGACGGCCTGCGCCAGCCCCTTCTCCCCGAGGTCCAGATACCTGGCGGCGAGCCTGCGCACCCGCCTGCGCCGCAGCTCCTCGAGCTCGCCGCCGAAGACCTTTTCTATGGCCGCCTTCGAGACCTCGCCCTTGAACTCGGCGGGCGGCAGGGTCGCCGGCAGATACTTCTTCCACGCCTTTCGGGGATCGACGAAGGCCGCCTCGCCGCCCCACTTGCCGTAGTTCTCCACCCCCTTCTCCCAGGCCAGCAGGAAGGACGAGCCCACGAGCGTGGTCTCGAAGGGCACCCAGATTGTGCCGTCGTGGACGACGTACATGTCGGGCGGAAAGCCGAACTCGCCCTCCAGGTGCTCCGGTATGGACGTGTCGAACATGATGAAGAGATGGGAGGGCGCGTCAACGGGCATGACCTTTATGCCCAGGCTCTCGAGCGCCGCTCCGAAGAGGCTTACAAGGTCGTCGCAGTCTCCCCCCTTGCGCTCCAGCGTCTCGCGCGGATACTGGACGTGGTCCACTATGGTCGTGTCGCTGGAGACGGTCGCGTAGGGCGTGGGGTCGGCGATGTATGTGACGCCCAGGACGCCGAGGGCCTCGAAGACGGCGCGGGCCTTGACGAGCGCCTGGTTTATGTAGGGGAAGTTGTATTCGCGCACGGCCATGGAGGCGAAGGTCGAGACCACCGGGTCGCGCGGCGTTATGAAGCTTGCGATCTTGGCCTTGTCGTCCCATACGAGGGCGTGCTTTTCGTAGACGTGGATCGGCAGGGCCGCGGTGACCGACCTGCTCTCGGCGCCGTCGTAGTAGGTGACCACTATCTCCGACTGCAGCAGCGTGTTCTCCGTGAGCTCGAGCACCCTGTTGTTGAAGACCGCCGTGAGCTCGACCGTCCTCTTCTGGCCCGGGGCCATGCGCTCGATGAGGCGCTCCGAGGGGAAGTCCATGTAATCCTTCACCATGAGCGTAACCTTGACGCCCCGGATCTCGCGTTCGCTGTTGTTGACGAGCCGCACCGACGCGAAGGGTTCTTCCGCATAGGACTTGTAGATATTGGAGAATATCTCCACGCTGTCGGCCACCGAGAGCTCGATGGGAGGCAGCGCGCCGGAGGCGATCTCCTCGCCCATGCGCTTTCCTATGTCCGAGAGCGTGGCCCTGAGGGTGTCGGCCACCTTCTCGTAGGCGAGCTTTACGGCCGCCTCCTTGCCGGCCTCCTCGTTGAGGTGGACGAGCGAATGCGACCCCTTGAGCCTTGTGATGACGACGCCGTTGTTGCCGTTTACCACGGCGAACTCCACGACGCACTCGATGCTCTTGAAGTTGGAGCCCAGCACCGTGCCGGCCACCCTGGGACTCTCGCTTATCTCCACGACGATGGAGCCCTTGGTCTTCATCGTCTCCGGGTTGAGCGCCCCGGCCCCCATGTCAACGGCGTTGAAGCCCGCCGAGCGGAGCGAGGAGAGCAGCATCTTGCGCAGCCGGTCCGACCCCTTCCGCGTCAGAAGGCCCACCTGCAGCGTGCTCTTGCGCCGCGCCTTGATCATGCCGTAGGACTCGAGCGTGTCCGTCAGGGCCCCCATGTCGATGAAGACGACGACGGCAAACCTGAAAAAGCCCCGGCCCTCGCCGGTGGAGAATATGTAGTGGGAGAGGTAGTATGAGTCGGCGGAGGAGAGGATGTTGTCGTTGAATCTCGAAAGCTCTTTCTTGCCGGGCTCGGCGACGAGCGAGAGGAAGGCGTCCTTCAGGGCCCGCTCCAGCGCCTTCCTCCTGACGGCCGACTCGAGCCCCATGCCCGATACGCCTGAAGCAAGCCCCACGTCGACGAAGAAGAGTCCCGTGCGGGCCACCTCGCGCTCCAGGCCGTCGAGCCGCAGCGGCGCGCCCGTTATGGCGGCCCTCGCAAGCGCGTACCTCGCCTTCCTCGACCCCGCCAGAAGCTTCAGCCCCCGCTCCCGCTCCCCGTTGCGCTCGTAGGCGTAGGCGAGAAGCGGAGCCACCCTCGGCGCAAGGGAGGGGTCCCTTGCGAGCATGGCCTCCATGCGCTCGGCGGCCGCCTTGTAAAGCCGCCTCGACAGGGCGGAGGCGGCCTCGGCGGCCAGCGCCTCCACATCCGCCGGCCCGCCGCCAGCCGCGGCTCCGGGACCGGCCGCCTCGAGGCCGGCCGGCGACAGGCCGGTCACGAGCAGGACCGCAAGGACGATGGAGAGAAGCGAACGTTTAACCATGGGCTCGCCGGGGAAGCCGCCGCCTGGACGGGCTCTTTCACTGCCTGCGCCATATGCCTTCGGTCCTCGTCACAAGGCCGGTGTCGGGATCGAAGGCGACGCCTATGTTCTTGCCGAACCTCTTTCGCTTGTAGACCCAGAGATCGGCCTCCATGATCTCATCGTACGTCATGGTGTCGGTGTTGACCATGTCGGCGTTGGCCGGAGGCCCCATGGCCGTGTAGGCCTCGAGCTTGGTCATGCCCACCGCTATGAGCCCCTTCTTCATCTCGGCCGCTATCTCAGGCGACGAGGGCACGACCGTCACAGGCTCCCTTACTACGAACTTTTCGAGGTAGGGCCGGCCTTCGGCCCCGAGCAGCAGCCTGTAGACGCGGCCCGTGGCCGGGTCCTCGATCTCCGCCTCGTCGCCGCCGTCGTAGCTCACCAGGAGCTTCGTGCCCGCAGGGATCATCTCTCTGGCCGCCTGCCAGTTGACCCACGATATGAGACGGCCCTTCACCACCTTGAGGTTGCACCGCGCGTAGTAGACATCCTCCGCCGGGAAGGCCGAGGCGGGAAGAACGCAGGCGGCCGTGACGAGAAAGGCCAGGACGAGAAGGACCCTCTTCATACCCCCCTCCTTTGCGGGACTTCGGTCATCAACTGAAATATACCATGGAGATGGGCTCAATGCAACGGCCTTGGGTCTGTCAAAGGGATCGCCGCACGGGCGTTAGCGGTGGCTTTTCATGCGCCGATGTGGAATAATTATGGCAACGGCCCCGCGCCGGCGCGGGGGCCTCTTCAGGCGCAAAGGAGTTGACGAATGTTCTTCAGGCTCTTCATCCTGTTCACCCTAATACCGGTGATCGAGCTCGCCCTGCTGATAAAGGTGGGCTCCTTTCTCGGCGTATTCAACACGGTGATGATCGTCATAGCGACGGCCCTGGCCGGCGCCTACCTCGTGAGGCTCGAAGGACTCGGCGTCATGTACCGCTTCCAGCGCAACCTCTCGGAGGGGATATTTCCGGCGGAGGAGATATTCGACGGCGCGCTGCTGCTCGTCGCCGGGGCGCTTCTCGTCACGCCGGGCTTCTTCACCGACGTGCTGGGCCTTCTCATAGTGATACCCGCCACACGGGCCGTCATAAAGGCCCGGCTTCGCCGCCGCATCGAGAAGAGCTCGACGATCATCACCATCGACACGAACTTTCCGCGATGAGCACGCCCCCCAGGCAGGTTACTGAGGGAACCTTTTTGTAAAGGGTCACAGCCCCACGGTTCCCTCAGACTCCCTCCAAAGACTTTTAACGCGAGTTGGTTTCCCCCTGTTTTGCATAGCAAAACAGGGGGAAACCAACTCGTATTTAAAGTCTTTGAAGGGGGTCCGGGGGAAACGTGGGCCTGTGGCCCTTCTACAGAAAGTTTCCCCCAGAAAATAGAAGAGGCGGCCTTCCCTGCGGGAACGGCCGCCTCTGTTTTCCGTCGAAGAGTCCGAGGATGGAGGCTACTTTTTTTCCCTGCCCTTGCCGCCGCCCTTCATGGCCTTTATGAGTATGCGGGCCACCTCGGGCCTTGAGAACTCGGCGGGCGGCACTTCGCCCCTTGAGAGCATCTCCCTCACCTTCGTGCCCGAGAGCGATATGTGCTCGGACGAGTCGTGGGGACAGGACTTGAAAGACGCCATGCCGCCGCACTTGCCGCAGAAGAAGGTGTAGTCGAAGAACATGGGCGTTATCCCTATGGCCCCGGCGTCGAACTCGTCGAAGATGTAGTGGGCGTCGAAGCTGCCGTAGTAGCTGCCCACGCCGGCGTGGTCGCGGCCCACGATGAAGTGGGTGCATCCGTAGTTCTTCCTGATGAGGGCGTGGAAGACGGCCTCCCTCGGACCGGCGTAGCGCATGGCCGCCGGCAGCACGACGAGCGCCACCCTGTCCTTTGGGAAGTAGTTGTCTATGAGGACCTTGTAACACTCCATGCGGACCGAGGCCGGTATGTCGTCGCTCTTGGTCTCGCCTACGATTGGATGGATCATGAGGCCGTCGACCGTCTCGAGCGCGCACTTCTGTATGTACTCGTGGGCCCTGTGAATGGGGTTTCTCGTCTGGAAGCCCACGACCCTGCGCCAGCCCTTCTCCCTGAAGAGCGCCCTCGTCTCGGCCGGGTCGAGGCGGTGTTCGTTGAACTCCCTGTAGGTGCGCCGGTGCAGCAGCGACACCGGTCCGCCCAGGAGCATCTCCCCCATCTCATAGACCTTCTTCACCCCCGGGTGGGCGTCTTCGGCCGTACCGTAGACCTGTATGGCCTCCTTCTCCTTGTCGTGCGGGTATATCTCCTCGAGGTGGAGCACCGCAAGGAGCGCGTCCGAGCCGTCCACGAGGGCCACGTCCGAGCCCTCCTTGAGTCCGCGCGCCTCCTCGGCCTTGCATGAGAGCGTTACGGGGATGGTCCAGGGCAGGCCGTTGGAGAGGGTCATGGTGTCCATCGTCGAGTGGTAGTCGGCCCTGGTCATGAAGCCTTTGAGCGGGCTGAAGGCGCCGACGGCTATCATCTCGAGGTCCGATATCTCGCGCTCGTTGAGCCTTATCTTCGGCAGCCGCCCGGCCTTCTTCTCGAGCTCCTCGCGCTCCTTGCCCTCGACCACCCTGTTTACGAGCTCGCCCCCGTGGGGGGCTATCAGTTCCGGCACTTCCTTACCTCCTCGGCGGGGAAGTCCCCGGGGACGCAACCCCCGACTTCCCGGGCAAAACGGTCATCACCGCCGGCGTCGCCCATCCTGACGGATGGGCGACGCCGGTCCTGTCCATGCGGCGGCGCGGCCCGCGGCCGCCCGCCGCTACTCGTCCTTGTGGAGCCCGCACTCGGTCTTTGCGTGGCCCGCCCAGCGGCCGGCCCTGGGGTCCTCGCCGGGCTTGACGGGCTGGGTACAGGGCTCGCAGCCGATGCTGGGGTAGTTGCGGTCGTGGAGCACGTTGTAGGGCACGTCGTTACTGCGGATGTACTCCCAGACCTGGGCCTCGGTCCACTTGACCAGCGGGTTGATCTTCACGAGGTTGAAGAGCGAGTCCCAGCCCACGATGGGGGCGTTGGCCCTTGTGGGCGACTGTTCGCGGCGGATGCCCGTTATCCAGGCCGACAGCGTTCCCAGCGCCTCCTTGAGGGCCGATATCTTGCGTATCTGGCAGCACTTCTTGGGGTCGCGCTTCCAGAGCTCGGGGCCGTACTCCTTTTCCATCTCCTCAAGCGACATCCTGGAAGCGAAACGCTCGGCCTTGAGGCCGTACTTCTCGGCTATCCTGTCGCGCACGTCGTAGGTCTCCTTGAAGAGCAGCTCCGTGTCGAGGTAAAAGACCCTCGCATCGGGCCTTATCCTGAGCAGCATGTCCACCAGGGCCACGTCCTCGGGGCCGTAGCTGCAGGCGAGCGCCACGTTGGGGTGAAAGTTGTCGAGCGCCCACCGCAGGGCGTCCTCGGGCCCCTTGGAGTCGAGCTCTTCGTTGACCCTGCTCAGTTCCTCTTCGGTCCATACCTTTGCTGACATCTCTGCTACCTCCGTCCTTTTTTGTTGCTTTGTCCCTGCTCCGCCTCCACAGGTGGCGGGTCGTCGGAGACACCACCGGCCACATGGGCGCCGTTGCGGCGCAAAGCGTCGAAGCCACTTTCCCTTACTCGTCGAAGATCACGACCTCGCAGGGGGCCTTCTCCCTGAGCTCCTCGGAGAGCGAGGCCGAGAAGTAGCGCCTGAGGGTCTTGAGCTTCCTCCTTGCGACGACGGCCGTGGCGGCTCCGCTCTCCTCTATGACGCGCAGCACGGTGGGCAGGAAGTCCCCCTCCTCCATCCTCGCCTCGAAGGGAACGCCCCTTTTGCGGGCCGCCTCCCCGACCGCCGCGAGCCGCTCGCGGCCGCGCAGCCTGTACTCGCGCATGACCGCCTCGGTGAGCTCCGCCGATGGCCTCTCGCCTATGAAGCCGATGTCGCTGAAGGTGTCGAATATGCCCTTGGCGATCTCCGACTCCACGAGGAAGAGGGCGAGAAGGCGCGCTCCCTGGCGGGCGGCCCTCTCAACGGCGTAGTCGACGGCCCGCTGCGAGGACCTCGACGTGGTGAGCACGACGAGCACGGTCTCCATCTTCAGCGTCCCCCGCCCACAAGCGGCCAGTAGAGGTTTGCGACCAGGTTGAAGAGCACCCAGGCCGACGCGCTCATGAGGATGCCTATCTTCGCCATGTCACGCACCGTCACGTAGCTGCTCGACACGGCGATGGCGTTTGCCGGCGTGGAGAGCGGCAGCGTGAAGGCCAGCCCCGCGGGCACGGCCACGGCATAGGTGAGCGTTGCGGGCTCCATGCCGAAATTCTCGGCCATTCCGACGCTTATGGGCACGAGTATGGCGATTACGGCGGCGTTGCTTATCCCCTCGGTGAGCACCAGCGTCACGAGCGAGAAGAGGGCCACGACGGCCCAGGGCGCCTCGACCCACTCGCCGATGGTCCTGTCGGCGAGCCAGAGGGCCGCGCCGCTCTTCTCGAGCGAGGCCCCCAGTATGATGGCGCCGCCGTACATGAGGATGATCCCCCAGTTGACGTACTCCTCGATGTCCTTCCACCGCACGAGCCTCAGGGCGAAGAGCAGCACCACGGCCGTGAGGGCTATGTTGGCGAGACCGAGCGAGTGTCCCAGCGTCATCCAGACGACGACGGTGCCGGCCATGACGGCGCCGACGGCGTACTCGCGGTAGCTCACCTTGCCCATCTCGTATATGCGGCGGCCCAGCACCTCGCGGGCCTTCTCCACACTCTCTATGTCCATGGGAAAGGTCCTGGTGAGAACCAGATACCCAACGCCGAGCATGGCCGCCACGAGTGGGGCCACCGAGACGGTATAGGTGAGAAACCCTATCGTCTCACCGGTCGTCTCCTTGAGTATGCCGGCCGCAAGGGGCACCCTCGCCCCGCCGAGGAAGGTCGCCACCCCTCCTATGACGCACCCCCAGGCAAGGCTCAGAAAGAGCAGCTTTCCGTAATTGGACCTGCCGGGCCGCAGCTCCAGCCCCTTTGCTATCTCCAGCACTATGGGAAAGAGCATGGCCGCCACGCCGTGCTCGCTCATGAGGCACGAAAGCGAGGCGGCGAGCAGGAATATGCTCACCAGAAGCCGCCGCGGCGAGGCGCCGAACCTCTCCAGTATGGCCAGTGCCACCCTGTTGGAGAGCCCCGACTGCATGACGGCCCCGGCGAGGATAAAGGCGCCGAGTATGAAGAAGACGGCCTCGTTGCCGAAGAGCGCGTAGGTCTGCTGGGTGCTCAGAACGTCCAGAAGGGGCACGAGCACTATGGCCAGTATGCTCGTTATGGCCAGCGGCACCACGTTGGAGACCCACAGCACCAGGCAGACCATGAATATGGCCATGGCCCGCTGGCCCTCGGGCGTGAGTCCCTGCGGGGTGGGCAGGCTGACAATATACCAGAAAAGGACGGCCAGCGCCAGAAAGAATAAGGGTCTGAGCCCCTTGAGGACGAGGAGCAGCCATATGGACCGTCTGTCTATCTTTACAGCCACGGGGCGACTCCACCTTACGGGTATGTCCTCGCGGCGCCGGGGCCGGAAGGGGGCGGACCGGCGGCTGCGCCCTCTTCGCTCAATCCTTCTCCGTCGCGGCGCCGCCCGCCTCCTCGCCCGCCTCGTCCCTCACACGAAGTTTTCTTCGCAGCGTGGAGAGCCCCCATGCGGCCTTCATGCCGAGCCGCGTCTTGTAGAAGCCGCCGAATATGTCCTTGAAGCCGCTCTTCTCTCCGGCGAGCAGGGCCCCCTCCATGGGGGTGGTGACGACGCTGATGTCGCGCACCCAGTTCATGCTTATGTTGTTGCGCTTGACGGCCTCGTAGAGGTGTCTGTAAATGGGCACGATTATCTCGGCCGTAAGCGGCTCTATCCTCAGCGCCCTCTCGGGCGACGGCCTGTAGATCGGCAGGATTGGGACGACCCCCATGCCGGTCAGGAAGTCTATGCCCTGACAGGTGGAGCCCGGCATCTCAAGGCCCACGATGAGGTGCGAGGCCACGGTGCCGCTGGGGAAGATGCCGGCGGCGTAGCGCAGGGCCTCGATGTAGCGCTCGCGCCCTATGAGCTGCGCCCTCCCGGGGCATATCATCTCGAAGAGCTCCTTGTCGAAGATCTCGAGATTGTAGAGCACCGAGTCGGCTCCGGCCGCGTAGGTCTCGTCTATCCAGCGGTTGTCCCTGGGCGGCAGAGCCTCCACGGCGACGAGGCAGTGGAAGTGCTTCTTCACCGCCGTGATGTAAGGCCTCAGGAACTCAATGCCCCCGTCGTCGCCGGAGCTGAAGCCGATGGAGAGGTAGATTATCTCCGATGCCCTCTCCTTGAGTATGGCCTCCACGGTCTCGACGACCTCGTCGACTGTGTATACCCGGTCATCTCCGCCGTCTATATCGAAGTTGCCGGCGCAGTAGCGGCACTCGACGCTGCGGTTGAAGAACTCGCACCTCGGCGACGGCGTTATGACGGCGTAACGGCCGTGAGCCGTCGCTATCCTGGAGAAGGGCACGCCCGTTGAGGTGGAGCGCCCGTAGAACTCCGGCGGCCTGACCACCTCCACGTCGACCTCGCCGCTGTGGTCGACGATCCTGAACCCCCGGCCCCCGCTCGTGAGCAGGTAGGGCGACGCCCCGGTGAACTCCTCCCTGAAGGGGACGTTGACGAGCGTTCCCCTGGGGAGCAAGAGGTCCAGACCGAGACTGTTGGCCGCCGCCTCTATCTCGGCGGCTATGGAGGGGTCGATCCTGATGCCGCGGAGCATCAGGTCGATCTTCAGCGCGCCGGGATTATGGAGGTAACTCTTCTCCATCTATCCTTTATGGCGGGAAGAGGGGCGAGGCTCCCTGAGAGCCCCCTCAAAGCCCCCTTTCACGTCTCGCAGCGGGCCGCCTGGAGCTCGCAGCTCTGCTCGTATGTAACGAGCTCCTTTATGACGGCGTTCTCGCCGCAGAGGGCGCAGTTCGGGTCCTTCCCCACCCGCACCTTCCTGAAGCTCATCTTGAGGGCGTCGAATATCATGAGGTGACCGGCCAGGCTCTCGCCTATGCCGAGGACCTCCTTTATGGCCTCCACGGCCTGGAGCACGCCTATGACACCGGCCAGCGCTCCGAGCACTCCGGCCTCCTGGCAGCTCGGCACGAGCCCCGGCGGCGGCGGCTCTGGGTAGAGGCACCGGTAACAGGGCCGGCCTTCATGGGGCTTGAATACCGTCACCTGCCCGTCGAAGCGGAACATGGAGCCCGACACCAGGGTCTTCTTCTCGAAGAAGGCGGCGTCGTTCATGAGGAAGCGGGTGGGGAAGTTGTCGCTTCCGTCGAGCACCACGTCGTAGTCGCGTATGACGGAGCGGATGTTGTCGGCCGTGAGGCGCTCGTTGTAGGCCACGACCTTGCAGTCCGGGTTTAGCCTCTCGATGGACTCCCTGGCCGAGAGGGCCTTGGGCCTGCCTATGTCCGAGGTGTCGTGGATTATCTGGCGCTGGAGGTTGCTCAGGTCCACGGCGTCGCCGTCGGCTATGCCGATGGTGCCCACGCCGGCGGCGGCCAGGTAGTAGAGGGCCGGCGAGCCGAGCCCTCCGGCGCCGAGCACGAAGACCTTGCTCTCCAGGAGCCTGGCCTGGCCCGTTCCGCCCACCTCGGGCAGGATTATGTGACGCGAATAACGCTCTATCTGCTCTTCTGTGAAGTCCATGGCGCGATACCTCTTACTGTGGAAATTCCTATGGAAGCTCTTGATTAATTACCCTGGGGGAAACTTTGTTTCCCTAATCATGCAATCTCCAGCGCCTCTTCGGCGAAGGGCTCGTCGGGCTCCTCGAAGCACCAGCTTCGCGCGCTCTCGACCCTGCCCCCGCGCACCGAGACGATGAGGTACGAATACCAGGGCTGCCCCCTCTCCCTGTCGAAGCGCGAGGGCCTGTCGGCGTGGTCGGGATGGGAGTGGTAGAAGCCGAGCACGTCGAGACCTTCGGCCCTCGCCTCCTTGTCTATCCTGTTGAGGTCGGCCGGCGATATCTCGTAGCGGTCCCCGGCGCGCTCGGTGTTCCTGTTCTCCGTCCTCACCACCCTCTCCACGACCTTGACCTCCGACGCCGTGCCCACGAGCACCCCGCAGCACTCGCGCGGATAGGCCGTGCGCGCGTGCGCCGTGAGCTCGTCGTAGAGCTCCCTCGTCATGCGGAGCACCTCAGGCGCCCTCCCAGAGCCTGGTGCTCAGGTACTTGTCGCCGCCGTCGGGAAAGATGACGACGATGAGCCCCTTCTCGATCCTCGAGGCGAGCCGCATCGCAGCCCACATGGCGGCGCCCGAGGACTGGCCGACGAGAAGGCCCTCTTCGCGGGCAAGGCGCTTGGCCATGTCGTAGGACTCCTCGGTCGGGGCCGCTATCTTGTCGTCGTGCTCCTCGGCGTGGTATATGCCGGGCACGATGGAAGAGGCCATGTGCTTGAGGCCCTCGAGCCCGTGGAGCGGGCTGTCGGGCTCTACGGCCACGACCTGGATATGGGGATTGTACTCCTTGAGCCTCCTGCCCGTGCCCATTATGGTGCCGCCCGTGCCTATGGAGGCGACCAGGTGGGTTATGCGCCCCTCGGTCTGCTCGAATATCTCCACGCCTGTGGTGTCGTAATGGGCCCTCGGGTTGGAGGGGTTGTTGTACTGGTCGAGCTTGCAGTACTTCTCCGGGTTGTCGACGTAGAGCTTCCAGGCGAGCCTTATGGCCCCGTCCGACCCCTCGAGCGGGCTCGAAAATACGACGTTGGCGCCGAAGGCGTGGAGTATCTTCTTGCGCTCCTCGCTCACGTTGGCCGGCACGACGAGCTCCACCCTGTAGCCCTTCACGGCCCCTATCCAGGCGTAGGCTATGCCCGTGTTGCCCGAGGTGGAGTCGAGTATGACCTTATCCTTCGTCAGTATGCCGGCGGCCTCGGCGTCCTCTATCATGCGAAGCGCCGGCCGGTCCTTGACCGAGCCGCCGGGGTTGCAGCCCTCGAGCTTGGCGTATATCTCCACCTCGGCCGGAAGCTCGCGGGTAATACGGTTGATACGCACAAGCGGCGTATTACCGACGAGCTCAACGGCCGATGACTTGACGCCGAGTCCCTGGGCCCTGAACGCGTGCATCCGCACCGCCTTCTCTCCACTCATTGTGCAAAACCTCCGTCGAGGGGGCTCATCCGTCGCTGAAAAAGACCCCCTAATGGAACTCAGGACCATCGAGCAGGTTGCATATCGCGTTGACGCGGCTCATCCGTCGCTGAAAAAGACCCCGTAATGGAACGGCACGCAATACCCTACTAAGCTTGTCAAGTTTACAATACCCTACTAAACTTGTCAAGAAATTTAAGGACCTGTGTGCCTTTTTTTACGGGATCGGCCCGCAGGCCGGGACGCAGCGCAAGGGGCCGCGGACCGTAGGGGCGTGAGGGGAGGCGGCTGCGCAGGGCAGCCGCCGCAGGCACTCTCACCGCGGGGCCTCACTCGATGACGTCGAGCTCTATGGGTTCGACCTTGACGCCCTTGTCGATGAAGAAATCGATGGCCTTGTCTATCTCTTCGGGCTCGCCGTCGAACTCGAGGGCCACGAGTCCGAGGCTCGGAGAGACCGAGGCCTGGCGTATGTTGGTGACGACCCTGAAGCGACGTCCCACCTCGTAGATGAGGGGCTCCCGGATGCGCTCCTTGGGATATGTAAGGTAGACCCTCTTCTTCAACGCACGCCTCCCGCTATGGCGGGGATGATGGAGAGTTCGTCGCCGTCGCTTGTCGGCGTGGAGAGGTTGTCCCTGAAGCGTATGTCCTCGTCGTTGATATATATGTTTATGAAGCGACGGAGGTTGCCGTCTTCGTCGCAGATGCGCTCCTTGAGACCGGGATGCCTCTTTTCGAGGTCCTCGATGACCTCCGAGACCGTGGCCCCCTCGGCCGTCACCTCGTCCTGGCCGCCCGTTATCTTCCTCAGGGGAGTCGGTATCCTCACCTTTACCGCCATCTGTATGCACCTCCTGTGTTTTGTAGACGGCTACTCCGTCCCGCCGCCCCCCGCCGCCCCCGGCGCCGCCGCGGCCGCGGGGACGGGGTCATACCGCCTTCTTGACGAGAAGCTCGTAATGGTCGCCGGTCTTCTCCATGCGCAGGATCTCCTGGCCGTCGTTTCTCAGGCTCGAGGGGACGTTCCTTATGGGCTCGCCCTCGTCGAGGTAGAGCAGGAGTTCCTCGCCCTTTTTCATGGTCTCGAGCTTGATCTTGGCCTTCACGTAGTTTATGGGGCACTTCACGCCGCGAAGGTCCATAAGCACGGGCCCGGCGCCCCCTTCGTCCTCCGCGCCGCCGGGGGCCTGCCGGCTCTCCGGGGCCGGGGCTTCGCCCTCCCCGCCCTTCTCCCCCTCTATCCTCTCGAGCCTGAAGTGGAAGAAGTCGTCCATCGACGAGTAGAGGGCCTTGACGCGGTCCAGCATGGCCTCGATGCGGCCCAGGTACTCATCGAGCCCCCGCTCGTTGAGCAAGCGCGACGAGAGGAGTTCGGCCGTCCTGTCAAGCCCCGCGAAGCGCTCCGGGACGAGCCCCCGGCCTATGAACTTGGACTCGAAGTGGTCTACGGCCTCCTCGTCCGAGGCGGTCTCTATGCCCTGTGTTATGAGCAGCGCCTTGCACGTGGCCACAAGGCCCCTGTAGGCGGCCTCCGACGCCTCTTCGAGACGGCCCTGCGCGAGCGCCCGCCGCGCCCCGGCCAGCGAGCCTTCGGCCTCCTCTATGTCCACGTCTATTATGTCGAAGACACCGGCGCCGCACTCGCCGGGACCGAGACCGGCCAGCGAGAACTCCTCGTCCACGCCCCAGTCCGTGTACATCTGCGGGGCCTCGTCATGGGGCGGCATGGTCGAGTACCGCTCGACGAGCTCCCTCACAACGGCCCTGCCGCCGCCGTCGAGGTAGTCGTGGAAGCCGCCCTCCCCCCTCTCGGCGGCGTAGCGGCCGAGCAGCTCGGTGACGAAGGCCGGTATCCTCTTCGCCGGCACGAAGCCGTAGGTCTCGGCAAGCCTCGTCTTGCCGGCCTCGACCCTGCCTCCGGCAAGCACCTCGTAGTGGGGGGCGAGCCGCCCGTCGCCTCTCTTGGCCGCGCCGTAGAGGCCTATCGCCCCTACGGGGTGCTGGCCGCAGGCGTTGGGGCAGCCGCTTATCTTTATGTCCACGTCGAGGGAGCCGAGATCGAGTCCGCCGCCGCAAAGCTCCCTGGTGAGCTCGGCCGCCATGTTCCTTGAGAGGCATATGCCCAGGTTGCACGTCGACGCGCCGGGACAGCAGAGTACGTCGTCGATGCGGCCGGCGCCCGCGCGGCCGAGGCCGAGTTCGGCGAGCGCGGCGAAGAGGGGCCTGAGCTCCTCCTCGCGCAGCCAGCGGATCATGAGGTTCTGGTCGTGGCCGGTGCGGAGCGTGCCCTCGCCGAAGCGCTCGACCACGTCGGCAAGACGCCTGAGGACGGGGGCCTCGATGTCGCCGAGTTCGAGCCTTATGCGGGCGTAGTGGAAGCCGGGCTGCTTCTGCTCCCTCACGTTGGAGGCGCGCCAGAGCTCAAAGCCCCGCTCGTCGAAACCGGCCGGCGGCTCGCCGGCCTCGACCGCGCCAACGTCACGAAGCCGCGGGACGGGCCGCAGCGCCATGGGCCTGGGGCCGCTGCTTCGCACCGCATCGAGCTCCCGGCGGTAGAGGTCGAGGAACTTCCGCTCGCCGTACTTCTCGATTACGAAGCGAAGGCGCGCCTTGTGCTTGTTGCGCCTGTTGCCGTGCTTGTCGAAGAGGTTCATGACCGCCTCGGCCACGGCGAGGGCCTGGTCGGCCGGTATGAACTCCTCGATGAGTGTTGCCGGACGCGACCACGCGCCCATCCCGCCGGCGGCCCACACCTGGAAGCCCTCTTCGGCGGCACCGCCGCGCCCGCGCCTCACGGCCACGAAGCCCACGTCGTTTATGGTCGCCAGGGCGCAGTCCTCGGCGCAGCCGGAAAAGGCTATCTTGTACTTCCTGGGCAGGCTGTAGGCGCTGGGGTGCGTCAGCAGCGCCTCGGTGACGGCCACGGCGTAGGGGGCCACGTCGAAAGACTCGCGGGGACAGACGCCCGACTCTGGACAGGCCGTCACGTTTCTGAGGGTGTTGCCCCCGCCGCCGCGTGTGGATAGACCCACCTCGGCAAGCGACCTCATGGCCTTGACCGTGTCCTCGAGCACCACGCGGTGGAGCTGCACGTCCTGGCGGGTCGTCACATGGGGTATGCCGTTGCCGTACCGCTCCGAGAGGTCGGCTATGCGGCGCATCTGTTCGGGAAGCAGTCCGCCCGCCGGGACCCTGATCCTCATCATGTGGGTCGTCTGGCCCCGCTGGGCGTATACGCCCCTCGTGACGCGGAAAGGCTTGAAGCGCTCGCGCGATATCTCGCCGCGCAGGACCTTCTCCACCTCGGCGGCGTAGACGTCGATGTCGTCGATGATCTCCTGCGGTATCTCGTAGAAACTCTTCGCCTGCTTTACATCACTCATTATCTCTTCAACTCCCGATAGGAGAACTGCCCAGCCGGTGCCTCTCTATCAAGGGACCGTCCGGGCGCGGACGCCCCTGCTGGCGGAAAACAAGCCGTGAGGCATCCTCCTGCCCCACCTGCCCCTCTGTCCCCCTGTCTCCCTGTCCGCTCCAGCGGCGAAGGTGCGGGCCGTGGCCGCCACTGCGGAGGTCCCCCGCAACAAACCTCTCCGCGCGGGCGGCGGCCCGGCGCCTCAGAGGGCGCAGCTCTTCCGGCCCTTGACGAGGGCGTCGAACTCCTTGAGGCTTGCGTTTATGACCGGTGTCTCGCCGAGCTTGCCGTAGAGGGCCTCCTGTGTCTTGAGGCCGTTGCCCGTTATGGAGACGACGATGGACTCGTTTCGCGGGATACGGCCCTGTTCGAGGAGCTTTTTCGTAACGCCCAGCGTTACGCCTCCGGCCGTCTCGGCGAAGATGCCCTCGGTCTCGGCCAGCAGTCTTATGGCGTCTATTATCTCTTCGTCGCTCACGTCCTCGCCCCAGCCGCCGCTCTCGCGCATGGTCCTGGCCGAGTAGTAACCGTCGGCCGGGTTGCCTATGGCGAGGCTCTTGGCTATGGTGTCGGGCCGCACCGGCCTTATGAGCTCCGAGCCTTCCTTCACGGCCGTCACTATGGGGGCGCACCCGGTGGCCTGGGCGCCGTAGATCTTCGAGTCCAGCGGCCCATCGACGAGCCCCAGCCTGTGGAACTCCTTGAAGGACTTCCATACCTTGGTTATGAGCGAGCCTCCGGCCATGGGCACGACCACGTGCTTCGGCAGCCTCCAGCCGAGCTGCTCGACGATCTCGTAGCCGAAGGCCTTGGAGCCCTCGGCGTAGTAGGGCCTTATGTTTATGTTGACGAAGGCCCAGCCGTACTTGCCCGCTATCTCGCTGCACAGACGGTTGACCTCGTCGTAGGTGCCCCTGATGCGCACCATGTTGCAGCCGTAGACGAGGGTGCCGAGTATCTTGGTGGGCTCCAGGTCGTGGGGGATGAAGACGTAGTTCTCGAGGCCCGCCGCCGAGGCGTTGGCGGCCACCGAGTTTGCGAGGTTGCCGGTGGAGGCGCAGCTCACCACGTCGAAGCCCAGCTCCACAGCCTTCGATATGGCCACCGAGACGACCCGGTCCTTGAAGGAGAGGGTCGGGTAGTTGACGGCGTCGTTCTTTATGTAGAGCTCGTCAACGCCGAGGGCCTCTTCGAGGTTGCGGGCCCTCACAAGGGGGGTGAAGCCCACCTGTGCGCCCACGGTTGGCTCTCCGTCAAGGGGCAGGAGCTCACGGTAGCGCCACATGTTCGCCGGCCTCGACTCTATGACCCGGCGGCTCAGCGCCTTCGCTATCTCTTCGTATTCGTAGACGACCTCGAGCGGGCCGAAGCAGAACTCGCAGACATGGAGCGCCTCTTTGGGGTACTCCTTGCCGCACTCCCTGCACTTTAGCGCCTTCACGTAACTCATCTCCATTCCCCCCTTGCTTGAAAAAACTCTTTTTCGGCGGCCAAAAAAAAACCTCTTCTTTTGAAGCTAAGAAGAGGTACGAGACCTTTTCTTATCTTCCAAGGTCCTCCTCGGCCTGCCGGGGCCCGAGGCGCCATTCGCCCCCCGGCAGACCCCGGCCGGGACGTGGCGGACCTTGCTGGAATTAGCACCTGTCACCCCCGAAGAGGCCGGTTGCTGTGGCTTCACAGGGCCAGTTCCCTCTGCCACTCTTGATAAGAACGTTAGCGTATTCAGTTGTATCTGGTTATATAATATGAAAACGGCCGAATGTCAAGACAATAATGGACGGTCTCTGCGACAAAAAAGCTGCGTGGGCTCCCGGCTCCTGTCCGGCCGGCCGAAACCGGAAGGCGGCGCACCCGCCCAGGCTCCGCCGCCGACACCGCAACGGTGGTGACTGCGGTCACATACGGGGCGCTGTGCTTTCAATATACTGTAAGTACGATCTATGGGGCTCGGAGCGCATCGGCCGGAGGCGGCCCGCGGCTCTACTTGTGAGACAACTCTTCTTGACAGACGCTACCCTGACGATAAAATACATGGTAAGATACGACGCATCTAAAGTCGAACCGGAAGAGAGGAACGGAAGGTGGACAAGATGAGCAGAAGCAGAGTAAAAACCCTGTTGGCGGTGATTTGCATCCTGCTGGCCGCTCCTTACACGGCGGCGGCGGCCACATATTACGTCTCGCCCAATGGAAGCGACTCCAACGACGGCCTCAGCACGAAAACCCCGTGGGGGACCCTCGTCCATGCCACAAAAAAGATGTCCGGCGGCGATACCCTCATTCTGATGGACGGAATATACACCTCCAACTGCAAAGACTATTCAAACTGCGAAAATCAACTCATCCCACCAAGTGGGAGCCCTGGTAATTATACAGTCATAAAGGCTCAGAATGACTGGAAAGCCGTCATAGATGGCAGTGGATTTCCCCTCTGGCGCTACCCCATCCACATCAAAAACGGATCTTATATACAAATAGAAGGACTAAAATTGGTGGACGGCGGCGGTATGACCGCTGTCATGGTAGAGCGTTCCAGCTACATAAAGCTAATGCGACTCTCCATAACAAACGGGGTTCCTTACAATGCCCAATGGGGCAATGTGCTTTCTATCGCCAACGCGAGCCACCACATACTTGTTGAAGACACGTGGATCAGCGGTGCCATGAGATACGGTGTCCTTGTCATCGGCGATAACGACGGACCGGTCTCCTCTACAACTTATAAGGTTATTCTGAGGAGGGTCGTTGTCAGGTTCGACTATATAGACAGCGTTGAGCCAAAAGCGGCAATTGCATTTTACGGTGCCGACAAGGCATCAAACGGCATGGTCAGAGACAGTATGTGCCAAAACTGTATAGTGATAGATACGAATCCCGCCAACTCCTACAAGAACTTCTATGGCGCATACTACAACCCCAAGATAACGGAGAACATAAAATACTACGGTTCCATAGCCCTTAACATCAAGGCCTCCGGCTTGGAGTTCGGTTCACCCTACGATGCCGCAGGCTTTTACGTAACCGACAACTATTCGCTATCCAAGGGACATGAGTTGCATAACGTTGTGGCGTGGGATGTAGCTGGTGTAGGTATTCGTTTCGATCAGGGCGATTCAAGCGGAAGCGGCATTGTCAATCAAAGTACGGTTGGGTACTCTACTTATGGTGTAATGGATACGGCAAAACTGCCAGTTACGCTTCAGAACAGCATCATTTACAACAATGCAAAACCAAACGCAGGAGTGGACATATCAAAATACAACACTTATGTCCCCCCTTCCCACGCAGAAGGGAGCAACTACAAGACAACCGATCCGGGGTTGCGCTATCTTGTCAGAACAACCGATACAGGTACAGGTTTGAACGGAATGAAGATAGGCGCCGACATCGAAAAACGCTACGGCGTCTCCGGCACCCTGTGGGACGAGCCCGGCTATGACCAGCTTACAAACGTTCCGCTCTGGCCGTGGCCCTACGAAGACCAGATTAAAAAAGACTTTTCGGCCTCCAACGTTCCGCCGCTCGGGGCCTATCCTCCCACAAACGACACGAAGAGGGGCTTCTGCGCGCCCGGAA
>DRME01000075.1 GCA_011375175.1 Deltaproteobacteria bacterium
CTTCACGGAGCCGCCGCCTTCGCGGAGCCCCGCCGCCACAGACGCTGCGCCCCGCGCCGCTTCGCCGGGGCGCCTACTGCCTGAAGGGCATTCCCAGGCGCTTGAGGAGCGCCTTGCCCTCTTCGTCGTTGCGGGCCGTGGTGGTTATGGTGATGTTGAGCCCCCTGAGCTTGTCGATCTTGTCGTAGTCTATCTCGGGGAAGATGATCTGTTCCTGGACGCCCAGCGTATAGTTGCCGCGGCCGTCGAAGCTCCTGTCCGACAGCCCCCTGAAGTCCCTGATCCTCGGCAGGCTGAAGTTCACGAGCCGGTCGAAGAACTCGTACATGCGCGCTCCCCGCAGCGTAACGCAACAGCCCACCGGCATGCCCGCCCTCAGCTTGAAGCTCGCTATGGAGCGCTTGGCGCGGGTGACCACCGGCTTCTGTCCCGAGATGAGCGTGAGGTCGCGCACGGCGGCGTCTATCACCTTTATGTCCTTCACGGCCTCGCCGAGCCCCATGTTGAGCACTATCTTCTCAAGCCTCGGCACCTCCATGACGTTGGAGAGGCTCAACTCTTCCTTGAGCCTGGGGACGATCTCCTCACTGTAGAGCTGCTTGAGTCTGGGCGTCATTTGTCCAATACCTCGCCGCACTTTTTGCAGTACCTGACCTTGGTGCCGTCGTCGAGAAAGCGTTTGCCCACGCGCACGGGCCCCTTGCACTTGTCGCAGATGATCATCACGTTGGAGATGGCCAGCGGGGCCTCCTTCTCGATGATGCCGCCGTGGCGGTGCTTCTGGGTGGGCCGCTGGTGGCGCTTGACCATGTTGAGCTTCTCGACCACCACCTTGCCCTTCTCCCTTATGACGCGCGCGACCCTGCCGGTCTTGCCGCGCTCGCGGCCCGCCATGACCATCACCTGGTCGCCTTTCTTTATCTTGTATCTCGGGTGCTGCATCACCTTGACCTTCTCCCCCTGTCGCTTCAACGGGCGGCGCGACCGCCGCCGGGCTCCCGCCCCCGCGGCGTCCTCAGAGGACCTCCGGCGCGAGCGAGACTATCTTCATGAACTTCTTGGCGCGGAGCTCTCTGGCCACGGGACCGAAGATGCGGGTGCCCACGGGCTCGTTGTCCTTGTTCACCAGGACCACCGAATTCTCGTCGAACTTTATGTAGCTGCCGTCGGGACGGCGCGTACCCTTGACGGTGCGGACCACCACGGCCCTCACCACCGAGCCCTTCTTCACCTTCGAGTCGGCTATGGCCTCCTTTACGCTGGCCACGACGATGTCGCCTATGCGGGCGAACTTCTTGCCCGATGCGCCTATGACCTTGATACAGGAGACTTTCCTGGCGCCCGAGTTGTCGGCCACGTTGAGCCTGGTCTGCATCTGTATCATTTCGCACTCTCCACCAGGGCGGCCACACGCCAGCGCTTGCGGCGGCTCAGAGGCCGCACCTCGCTTATGACGACCCTGTCGCCCACCTTGTACTGGTTGTTCTCGTCATGGGCCATGTACTTCACGCGCCGCCTGACGAACTTCTTGTAGAGCGGATGCTTGACGAGCGTCGTGATGGAGACCACCACGGTCTTGTCCATGGCGTCGCTCACCACGCTGCCGGTCAGGCGTTTCTTCGTGCCTTTCTTAGCCGACATCTTGCGCCTCTCTCTCCTTCTGAGCCTTGACGGTCTTGACCCTTGCGATGTCCCTTCTGATCATGCGCAGCTTCAGCGGATTCTCGAGCTGGCCCGTGGCGTGCTGCATCCTCAGGTTGAAGCACTCCTTGGCGAGCTCGGCCTCCCTGCTCCTGAGCTCGTCAAGGGTCATCTCTCTCAGTTCCCTGGCCTTCATAGGGCTTCCCTCTTTACGAACTTGGTCGGGATGGAGAGCTTGTGGGCCGCGAGCCTGAAGGCCTCTCTGGCCACGGGCTCGGCCACGCCCTCCATCTCGTAGAGCACCCTGCCGGGTTTGACCACGGCCACCCAGTCCTCGGGGGCGCCCTTGCCGCTGCCCATGCGGGTCTCGGCCGGCTTCTTCGTTATGGGCTTGTCGGGGAATATCCTGATCCAGATCTTGCCGCCCCTCTTTATATGACGGGTCATGGCGATCCTGGCGGCCTCGATCTGTCTGGTCGATATCCAGCCGCGGCCCACGGCCTTGAGGCCGAAGTCGCCGAAGCTGAGCGTCGCGCCCCGGTGCGCAAGCCCGCGGCGCCTGCCCCTCTGCTGTTTCCTGTGCTTTACCTTCTTGGGCATCAACATGGCTGATTCACCTCTATGACTGACGGGCCGTGCCGGCGCCCTCGCCCCTGGGCCTCATGACCTCGCCCTTGTAGATGAGGACCTTCACTCCGATGACCCCGTAGGTGGTCTTGGCCTCGGCGAGCCCGTAATCTATGTCGGCGCGCAGGGTGTGGAGAGGGACGCGCCCCTCGCGGTACCACTCGCGCCTGGCTATCTCGGTCCCGCCGAGACGGCCCGAGCACATGACCTTTATGCCGGCGGCGCCCATGCGCCTGGACGTGGTGACCGCCTTCTTCATGGCCCTGCGGAAGGAGACCCGCCTTTCGAGCTGGAGCGCCACGTTCTCGGCCACGAGCTGGGCCTCGAGGTCCGGCTTCCTCACCTCCACTATGTCGACCTCCACGTCCTTGCCCACGAGCTTGACGAGATGACGCTTGAGCACGTCTATCTCCGAGCCGCGCTTGCCGATGACGATGCCAGGCCTCGCCGTGCGGATGATGACGCGCACCTTGTTGGAACGGCGCTCTATCTCTATCTTAGATATGCCGGCGTGGTAGAGCCTCTTCTTGATGAAGTCTCTTATCCTTATGTCTTCGTGAAGAAGGCTCTTGTACTCCTTGCCGCCGTACCACCTCGAGCTCCAGTCCTTGCAGACGCCGAGCCTGAAGCCTATGGGATGCACCTTCTGACCCAAGAACTACCTCCCTTCCTTCGCCTCTTCAACGACGATGGTGATGTGGCTGGTCCTCCTCTTTATGACGTTTCCGCGGCCCATGGCCCGGGCGCGCAGACGCTTTTGGGAAGGGCCCTGGTCGACGAAGGCCTTCTTCACGTAGAGCCTGTCGACATCGAGGTTCTTCGTGTTCTCGGCGTTGGCCACGGCGCTGCGGAGCACCTTCGAGACGTCGCGGCTTACGGCCTTGTTGATGAGCTCCAGCATGGCAAGGGCCTCGTCCACCTTCCTGCCCCTTATCCGGTCCACCACCAGTCTCGCCTTCTGCGGCGAGACGCCTATATACCTGGCTACGGCTCTCGCTTCCATCTCCTCTTACCTGCCCACCTTTGATTTCTTGAGCCCCGCGTGGCCGTGAAAGGTGCGTGTCGGCGAGAACTCGCCGAGCTTGTGGCCTATCATGTTCTCCGTTATGAAGACGGGGATGAACTTCTTGCCGTTGTGGACCGCTATGGTGTGCCCCACCATCTCGGGCACGATCATGGACCTGCGCGACCAGGTCTTTATGACCTTCCTGCTCTTGGACTCTCCTTCCCGCTCTATCTTCTCCATGAGATGAGCGTCCACGAAGGGGCCTTTCTTTAAGGAACGCACTACTTCCTC
Organism: Deltaproteobacteria bacterium; assembly: GCA_011375175.1. Lineage (NCBI taxonomy): Bacteria > Pseudomonadati > Myxococcota > Myxococcia > Deltaproteobacteria bacterium. The sequence goes on from DRME01000075.1 coordinate 3,566, forward strand.
CCTTTCTTCCTGGACAGGATGTACTTGTCGCTCTGCTTGCGCCTTCTCGTCTTGTAGCCCTTGGCCGGCACGCCCCACGGGCTCTGGGGCTGGTTGCCGCCCTTGCTCTTGCCCTCTCCTCCGCCGTGGGGATGGTCCACCGGATTCATGCAGGTGCCCCTGACGTGGGGGCGGCGTCCGAGCCAGCGCACCCTGCCGGCCTTGCCGTATGTGACGTTCTCGTGGTCGCTGTTGCCTATCTGGCCGATGGTGGCGTAACACTCCTGGAGGACGAGTCTCATCTCGCCGGAAGGGAGCTTTATGGTCGCATACTTGCCTTCCTTGGCCATGAGCTGCGCATAGCCGCCGGCGCTTCGCACAAGCTGCCCCCCCTTGCCGACCTTCATCTCCACGTTGTGGATGAAGGAGCCGAGCGGCACCTTGCGAAGCGGCAGCGCGTTGCCCGCCCGTATCTCGGCGTCCTCGCCGGCCATGACCGTATCGCCCGGCTTGAGCCCATCGGGCGCTATGATGTAGCGCTTCTCGCCGTCGGCGTAGTGGAGGAGCGCGATGTTGGCCGAGCGGTTCGGGTCGTACTCGAGGGCCGCCACCCTGGCGGGCACGCCGCGCTTGTCGCGCTTGAAGTCTATGACCCTGTATATCCTCTTGTGGCCTCCGCCTATCCAGCGCACCGTGATCCTGCCGTAGCAGTTGCGTCCCCCCTTGCGCCTGTGCGGCGCCGTGAGACTGCGCTCGGGACGCTTGTCGGCAAGGCCCTCGCAGACGACGGTGGTCATGGTCCTGCGACCCGGAGACGTGGGTTTGTAAGTCTTGATCGGCATCTTTAATGGCTCTCTTGTCTTTTATTTTGGAAACTCCGGGACTCATTGCGCCGGGGGCAAGCCTTCGGAAAAAAGGCTCCCTCGGGGCAATCAGCCGGACCTTCCCCGGTGGTCCGCTCGCGCAGGCTCCCGCGGCGCTTCAGACGCCGGCGAAGAGCTCTATGGTATCGCCCTCCCTGAGCGTCACGTAGGCCTTCTTTCTGAGCGGCCTGCGTCCCGAATGGCGCCCCATCCTCTTGACTTTGCCGGCAAGCCTCTGGGTGTTGACGGCCGTGACCTTCACGTTGAATATCTTCTCCACGGCCTTGCGTATATCGGCCTTGTTGGCCCTCGGATCGACCCAGAAGACGTACTTGTTGCCCGCCTCGCCCTGGGCGGCGCTCTTCTCGGTTATGACCGGCGCTTTTATGATGTCGTAGAGCTCTATCATTTGATCATGGCCTCCACCTTCTCCAGCGCCGCCCTCGTCATGACGAGCGTGTCGTAGTAGAGGACGTCATAGACGTTGAGCCAGGGGGCGTCTATGACCTTGTAGCCCCTGAGGTTGCGCACCGAGAGCTTGAGGTTCTCGTTGCCGCCCTCAACCACTATGAGGGCGCTCTCTATCTCCGAGCCGCGGAGCATCTCAAGGGCCTTGCGGCTCTTGGGCTCGTCGAGCTCAAGGGCGTCGAAGACCTTGAAGGCGCCGTCCCTCAGGCGCAGGCGCAGGGCGCTCTTCAGCGCGCCGCGCATCACCTTCTTGGGAAGGGCGTAGGAGTAGTCCCTGGGCCTGGGTCCGAAGACCGTGCCGCCGTGACGCCAGATGGGAGACCTGTTGGAGCCGGCCCTGGCCCGGCCGGACCCTTTCTGGCGCCAGGGCTTGACCCCGCCGCCGCGCACCTGGGCGCGCGTCTTGGTGCAGGCCGTGCCGGAGCGGCGCCCGGCCATCCTGGCCTTGACGGCCTCGTAGAAGAGGTGCTCCTTGACCTCGCCTCCGAAGAGCTCGTCGCTGAGCTCCACCTCGGAGACCTTGGCACCCTCGTTGTTCAGCACATCGACAATCATCACGCATCCACCGTTTTCCAAGAGTTGAGAGGCCTAACCGGCGGCCTTCGGGGCCTTCTTGAGCGCCTTTCTTATAATCATCACGCCGTTTCTGGGGCCAGGCACCGCCCCCTTGACGAGCAGCAGGTTCTCGTCGGCCCTCACGTCCACGACCTCGAGGTTCTGCACCGTCGTCGTGCGGTCGCCCATGTGGCCGGCCATGCGCATGCCCTTGAAGACCCGCGACGAGTCCGAGCTCTGGCCTATGGAGCCAGGGGCGCGGCCGTGCATGGAGCCGTGGCTCGCCGGTCCCCCGGCGAACTTCCACCGCTTCACCACGCCGGCGAAACCCTTGCCCTTGGAGCGTCCCGTCACGTCCACGTAGTCGCCGGCCTTGAATACCTCGTCGAGCCTTATCTCGCGGCCCGGTTCGAGCCCGTCGAGCCCGTCGCCCCTCATCTCGGCGAGGTGGTAGAAGCACTTGCCCGCCTTCTTGAAGTGGCCGCGCATGGGCTTGTTGGTCCTCGACTCCTTCTTCTCGGCAAAGCCTATCTGAACGGCGTCGTAGCCCTCCTTCTGGACCGTCTTTCTCTGCACTACCCTGTTGCCGCCGGCGTCGATGACCGTCACGGGCACCTGCACGCCGTCGCGGTATATGTGGGTCATGCCGATCTTCCTGCCGAGCACACCTTCAACCATCTCAGTCACACCTCTGCCGGGAGTTGCCTCGGCGGCATTGCTCCCTCGATTATACGGCCGGACGGCCTCTTAGTCGAGCTTGATCTCCACGTCCACGCCAGCCGGAAGGTCGAGCCTCATGAGGGCGTCGACGGTGTGCTGCGTGGGCTCGACTATGTCCATCAGGCGCTTGTGCGTGCGCATCTCGAACTGCTCGCGGCTCTTCTTGTCCACATGGGGAGAGCGCAGCACGCAGAACTTGTTTATCCGCGTGGGCAGCGGTATGGGGCCGCGGAGCTCCGCGCCCGTGCGCCGGACGGTCTCGACTATCTCGCGCACCGACATGTCGAGCAGCCTGTGGTCGTAGGCCTTGAGCCTTATCCTTATCTTCTGGTTTTCCACCCCTCGGTCCCTCTCCTGAACACTCGTCTTCTACTCTATCACCTTGGTGACCACTCCCGCGCCCACGGTGCGTCCGCCCTCGCGGATGGCGAAACGCAGGCCCTCTTCCATGGCTATGGGGGTGATGAGCTCGACCTCCAGATTCACGTTGTCGCCGGGCATCACCATCTCCGTACCCTCGGGAAGCTTCGACACGCCCGTCACGTCCGTCGTCCTGAAGTAGAACTGCGGACGGTAGCCGTTGAAAAACGGCGTGTGACGGCCGCCCTCCTCCTTCGTCAGCACATAGACCTCGCACTGGAACTTCCTGTGGGGAGTGATCGTTCCGGGCTTGGCGAGAACCTGGCCGCGCTCGACCTCGTCCTTCTTCGTCCCGCGCAGAAGACACCCCACGTTGTCGCCGGCACGCCCCTCGTCCAGGAGCTTGCGGAACATCTCGACCCCCGTCACGACCGTCTTGTCGGCCTTGTCCTTGAAGCCCACTATCTCCACCTCGTCGCCGACCTTGATCACTCCGCGCTCGATGCGACCAGTAACAACCGTGCCGCGACCGGAGATCGAAAAGACGTCCTCAACGGGCATCAAAAAGGGCTTGTCCACGTCGCGCTGAGGCTCCGGTATGTAGCTGTCGAGGGTCTCCATCAGCTCCAGCACGGGACCGCAGGCCCCGCACTCGCGCTTGCCGCACCCGCACTCAAGGGCCTTCAGAGCGCTGCCGCGGACCACCGGGATGTCGTCGCCGGGAAACTTGTACTGGCTAAGAAGCTCCCGAACCTCCAGCTCCACAAGGTCCAGAAGCTCGGCGTCGTCGACCATGTCCGTCTTGTTAAGAAACACCACTATGTACGGAACGCCGACCTGACGCGACAAGAGTATGTGCTCACGGGTCTGCGGCATGGGGCCGTCGGCGGCGGACACCACCAGGATCGAGCCGTCCATCTGGGCGGCGCCGGTTATCATGTTCTTCACGTAGTCGGCGTGACCGGGACAGTCTATGTGAGCGTAATGGCGATTCTCCGTCTGGTACTCCACGTGGGAGATCGATATGGTCAGGCCGCGCTCGCGCTCCTCGGGAGCGCGGTCTATCATGTCGTAGGCCTGGAAGTCGGCTCCCCCGCGGGCGCTCAGAACACGCGTTATCGCCGCAGTCAGCGTCGTCTTGCCGTGGTCAACGTGACCTATCGTACCAACGTTTACGTGCGGCTTGGACCTCTCGAATTTCGCCTTGCTCATCTTCCTCCTCC
>DRME01000076.1 GCA_011375175.1 Deltaproteobacteria bacterium
CCGGGATCTCTTTACGCCTTTGCGGTCCGAACCCGCCGGGGAGCGCCACGCATATACCAATAATAACACCACAACAACACCACCACAGGGTCCGCGAGAGACGCGGCTCCATGACCCTTGCTTCAGGAAGGCCTTCCCCCTCGTGACCTGACAAAGCCGTACAGGGCGTCGAGCTCCCCGACGAGGGGTTCGAACTCTTCGATGCTCAGCGAGTTCGGACCGTCGCAGAGCGCCCGGTCCGGGTCGGGGTGGACCTCCATGAAGACGCCGTCGGCGCCGGCGGCCACGGCGGCGCGGGCAAGGGTGGCCGCCATGGTCCTGTCTCCGCCCGAGGCCGAGCCGAGCCCGCCCGGAGACTGCACGCTGTGGGTGGCGTCGAAGACCACGGGAAGCCCCGCGCGCTTCATCACGGGTATGGCCCGCATGTCTACGACCAGGTTGTTGTATCCGAAGGTCGTGCCCCGCTCGGTGAGTATGACGCGCTCGCATCCCGCCGAGCGCGCCTTGGCCGCCGCATGGGCCATGGCGGCGGGGTCCATGAACTGCCCCTTCTTGATGTTGACGGCCCGGCCCGTGGCCGCCGCGGCGACGATGAGGTCCGTCTGCCTGCACAGAAGGGCCGGTATCTGGAGCACGTCGGCCACGGCGGCCGCGGCGGCCGCCTCGCTGCGGCAGTGGATGTCGGTGAGCACCGGCACGCCGAAGCGCTCCTTCACCGCGGCCAGGACGGCGAGCCCCTCGTCCATGCCCACGCCGCGGAACGAGTCGAGCGAGGTCCTGTTGGCCTTGTCGTAGGAGGCCTTGAAGACGAACCCCACGCCGAGCCTCGCGGCGGCGGCGCAGAGCGCCCCGGCGGCCTTCATGGTGGTCGCCTCGTCCTCGATCACACAGGGACCGGCGATGACGGCGAGCCTCTCGCCGCCTATCGCGCAGTCTCCGACCTCGACCACGGCGCTCACGGCGCCGTCCCGCCGAAGACGGCGGGCCCTTGAAACTGACGGTTCGCCACGGCAGAAGACATCGAAATATCCATCGGCGGAAGACGGACTCTCACCCGTCCCCGGCAGAGGAGCCCCCCCTTTTTTTGCCGCCCTCCCCGGCGTCCTTCTTCGACGGCCTCTTCGCCCCCTGTCTCGATGCCCTCGAAGAGGCTTTCCTGCCGGCCCCCGAGGGCTTGGCCTTGGAGGCGAGCACGGCCTTTATGAAGCCCCTGAAGAGCGGGTGGGGCGCCATGGGCGAGCTCTTGAACTCCGGGTGGAACTGGCAGCCCAGAAACCAGGGATGGTCGCGCAGTTCGATTATCTCTATGAGCTCGCCGTCGGGCGAAAGGCCCGAGAACTCCACGCCCGCCGCCCCGAGGGCGTCGCGGAAGGCGTTGTTGAACTCGTAGCGGTGGCGGTGGCGCTCGCTTATCTCGGTGGCGCCGTAGGCCGCCTGGGCCAGGGTGCGCCGCTTGAGCACGCAGGGATAGGCGCCGAGGCGCATGGTCCCGCCCTTCGAGGCGAGCCCCTTCTGCTCCGCCATGAGGTCCACCACCGGATAGGGCGTTTCGGGATCGAACTCCGAGCTGTTGGCCCCTTCCATGCCGCAGAGGTGGCGGGCTATCTCGACGACGGCCACCTGCATGCCGAGGCATATGCCGAAGAAGGGCTTTTTACGCTCCCGCGCCCAGGCTATGGCGGCGATCTTGCCCTCCACGCCGCGGCTCCCGAAACCGCCGGGCACGAGCACGCCGTCCACGTCCCCGAGGAAGGGGCCGACACCCTTCTTCTCTATCTCCTCGGAATCGATGTACTTGAGGCTAACCTTGCAGTCGTTGGCCAGCCCGCCGTGGATGAGCGCCTCGTGGAGGCTCTTGTAGGAGTCCTGGAGGTTTACGTACTTGCCTACGACCCCGATGGTCGCCTCGCGCCGCAGCGACTTCATCTTCTTCACTATGCGCTCCCAGCGTTCAAGCTTCGGGGCGCGGGTCCAGATGTTGAGAAGCCTCACGATCTTCTCGTCGAGACCCTCGCGGTGGAAGACGAGCGGCACCTCGTAGATGCACTCCACGTCCACGGCCGAGATGACGGCGTCGCGGTCCACGTTGCAGAAGAGGGCGATCTTGTTCTTGAGCTCCGGGTCGAAGGGCCGGTCGGCCCGGCACAGCAGCACGTCGGGCTGGATGCCTATCTCGCGCAGCTTGTTAACGCTGTGCTGCGTGGGCTTGGTCTTGAGCTCTCCGGCCGAGGCTATGTAGGGAAGGAGCGTGAGGTGCACGTAGGCGACGTTCTCCTTTCCGAGATCGAAGCGAAGCTGTCTTATGGCCTCGAGAAAGGGCAGGCTCTCTATGTCGCCCACCGTGCCGCCTATCTCTATTATGGCCACGTCGACGCCGTCGGCGACCTTGAGGATGTTGGCCTTTATCTCGTCGGTCACGTGGGGGACCACCTGGACCGTGCCGCCCAGGTAGTCGCCGCGGCGCTCCTTGGTTATGATGGAATCGTAGACCTGGCCGGTGGTGAAGTTGTTGAGCCGCGTCATCCGGGCCGACGTGAAGCGCTCGTAATGGCCGAGGTCGAGGTCCGTCTCGGCGCCGTCGTCGGTGACGAAGACCTCGCCGTGCTGGAAAGGACTCATCGTCCCCGGGTCCACATTGATGTAGGGGTCGAGTTTCTGGATGGTTATGGTGAGGCCCCTCGACTCGAGAAGCGCGCCCATGGAGGCGCTGGCGAGCCCCTTCCCCAGAGAGGAGACCACGCCGCCCGTTACGAATATGAACTTGTTCTTGGGCAAGGTCTTTTCAGCCATTGAGCACCGTTTCCCGCTCCATCTCTCAGGCGCAGGAGCCCTGTGGAACAGGGCATGGGATATCCGTCCCCCGGGAGCCGCCGGCGCCGGGGGGGAGCGGTTGCGAATTCGAAGGCCCCTGATCGAGAAAGAGGCCCCGGCCCTTGCGCAGAGGGCCTTCCCCTCACGTCCCCCTGCGCACGATGCCCCTCACCCTGTCGAGGTCCTCCGGCGTGTCGACGGCCACCGGTGAGCGGTCGGTCTCGACGACCTTTATGGAGTAGCCGTTTTCGAGCGCCCTCAACTGCTCGAGCTCTTCGCTCCGCTCGAGCGGCGAGGGCGGTAGTGCCGAGAAGGTGAAGAGGAAGTCCCTTCTGAAGGCGTAGATGCCTATGTGTTTGAAGGCCCGCGCCGCGCCGCCCCGACGGTGGGGTATGGGGCTCCTCGAGAAATAGAGGGCCCGGCCGGCGCGGTCGGTGACGACCTTCACCACGTGGGGGTCGAAGAGCTCGTCTTCGTCGGTAATAGGGGTCTTGAGGGTCGCCATGGCAAGCCCCGGCTCGTCGACGAGGGGCCTTACGACCTCGTCGACCATGGAGGGCTCGATGAGCGGCTCGTCGCCCTGGAGGTTCACGACAATGGGGGCATCGAGGTCGCGGGCGGCTTCGGCCACACGCTCGGTGCCCGAGCGGTGACTCCTTGAGGTCATGACGGCCCGGCCGCCGAAGCCCCGGACCACGGAGAGTATCCTCTCGTCGTCGGTGGCCACCACGACGGTATCGACGAGGGCGGCCCGGCAGGCCCTCTCGTAGACCATGCGGATCATGGGGGTGCCGCATATGTCGGCAAGGGGCTTGCCCTCAAGGCGCGTAGAGGCGTATCTCGCCGGAATGACGGCCGCAACCTTCATCTCCGACAATATACCAGATACACCCTTCATGTCAAGAGAGCGGACGGCGCGGCTCCCCTAAATGATTGACACCCCCGGGACGATAGGCTAAACTATTCAAGAAGTCCTTGACGACTTCATACATTGGGGAAACACTTCGCAAAACGGCTCATCGGGGCACTCCGCCTCTCCGGTCCAGACCGCTCCGCTCCCCCCTGGCGACGGAGCGGCCTTCCGTGCGCGCAAGTCCAAGAGCAGGCTTATGACAAGCGATAAACAGGCCGTGGAGATAAGTTGCGGCGAGTGCGGCATGCGCTTTCGTCTCTGGGTCCCCGCCGCGGTGCTCGAGGGCTGGGAGGGAGGCTCGGAGATCCGCTGTGTCGGCTGCGGAGCGCGCCACATCGCGAAAAAGACCGGCGAAGGGGTGGAGGTGAAGACTGCGGCCGTGGAAGCGGCGGCGGCCGGGCCGGAAGAAACCCCGGCGGCCGACGCCGAGACGGTGCTGCTCATCGACGACGACGAGCTGGCCCTCGCCATGGCCGAGAGCTCCATGAAGGGCGAGGACCTCAAACTCGTCACGGCACGCAATGCGGCCGAGGCGTTCAAGGTCATCGACCGCGAGAAGAAGATCGACCTCATAGCGGTCGACATGTACCTGAAGAATCCCGACGACCCGGCATCGACGATGGACGGCGAGGAGTTCCTGGTGAAGGTCAAGGAGCGGGGCATGAAGGTACCGGCCGTCATGACCACGGGCAAGGACATAATCGACGACATCATCCTCGACCCCAAGTGGTTCGACCTCAACGTGAAGGGCTTCATCCAGAAGGGCAACCCCTTCTGGACCGAAGAGCTGAAGCTGAAGATAAAGGAAGTCCTCTACAAGGACTGAGCCCGCGGCCGCCGCACCGACACCGCCGGACCGCTCCACAGGCAAGCCCTCCAGCGAAAAGGCCGCGACGCCCCGGCACCCTCGAGGGGCGGGACGTCACGGCCCGGAAAGATGGTGCCCAGGGACGGAATCGAACCGCCGACACGAGGATTTTCAGTCCTCTGCTCTACCTACTGAGCTACCTGGGCGTAATCTCTACACCGCAATAACGCCATAGCTTAGGTTAACGGCCGGCCTTTGTCAAGACTTTTGTTCCCGCGCGGCGGACCGCCCCAGTACAGGGAGTCGCCGCGCGGGCGATGGAAGGAAGCTCTGATTTATTGCACTGAGGGAACCTTTTTGTAAAGGGTCATAGACCCACGGGTCACAGACCCACGGTTCCCCCAGACTCCCTCCAAAAACTTTTAACGCCCTGCGGTTCATCCCGATTTTGCAAGCAAAATCGGGATGAACCGCAGGGAATTAAAGGTCTTTGAAGGGGGTCTGGGGGAAACTTTCTACAGAAAGTTTCCCCCAGGGTAATTAATCAGAGTTTCCATGACTTACGGAGAAGAAGAGATGGAACAGGCGCGGCTCGAGGCGTGGGAGAACCCTTCCCCCGACCGGGACTATACGATAGAGATAAGCTACCCCGAGTTCACCTGCCTCTGTCCGCGCTCCGGCTACCCCGACTTCGCTACGATCAGGATCACCTACAGGCCCGACGAAAAGGTGGTGGAGCTCAAGTCCCTCAAGCTCTACCTCAACTCCTACCGCGACAGGGCGATCTCGCACGAGGCGGCGACCAACAAGATATTCGACGACCTCAAAGCGGCCCTCTCGCCGAGACACATGGAAGTGGTCGGAGACTTCAACGTCCGCGGCAACGTCAAGACCGTCGTCCGCGTAAGCACCTGAAGGCGGGCTTCCGGCGCTCCCGCCGCCGGAGACTGCGCTTCGCTGCGGCCCTTGCGCCCCGGCCCGTGAGCGGCCTCGTTTCGAGCCCTCCCGCGCCCTGCCGCAGGCAGCGTCCCCCCTCCCCCCCCTCCCCCCGGCTCTCCTTCAAGCCCCTCTGTGCCTTTCGGGTCGCCGGACTCCGCCCGCGGGAGCACCGCGGGGTTACTTGAACTCCCTCTTGTCGAGGCCGTGGCGCTTGAGCATGCGGGTCACGGTGCGCACGCTTACGCCCATGGCCTCGGCCACGGCGCCGATCCTGCCGCGCTCCCTCTCCATGTAGTGGGTGAGGTAGGTCCTCTCGAGCTCTTCGGAGAGGCTCTCCCTGGCGCTTGCGTAATCGAGTCTTTCGGGAAGGTCCTCGATGCCCGCCGGCCTGCCCCGCGCGGCGCCGAGGCGCTGGAGGCGGGTTATGGGGCCGGGACCGCTGGTGAGGACCGTCCTTTCTATGACGTTTTTCATCTCCCGCACGTTGCCGGGCCAGTGGTAGGAGAGTATCTCGTTCACCGCCTCGGGGGCGAAGCCCTCTATCTCCTTGTCATAGAGGGCGCTGAACTTTTCGAGGAAGTGGTTGGCCAGCAGCACAACGTCGTCTTCGCGCTCGCGCAGCGGCGGCATGTCGATCCTCACCACATCGAGCCTGTAATAGAGGTCCTCGCGGAAGGCGCCCTGGCGCATGGCGGCGTCGAGGTCGCGGCTCGTGGCGGCCAGGAGCCGGGCCTTGAGTTTGATGGGCTTCGACGAGCCGACACGCTCGAACTGGCGCTCTTCTATGACCCGCAGCAGCTTGGACTGGATGGCGGCCGACGTATCACCCACCTCGTCGAGGAGGACGGTTCCGCCGCAGGCCGCTTCGAGCCTGCCCACCCGCGTGGAGACGGCGCCGGTGAACGAGCCCTTTTCGTGACCGAAGAGCTCGCTTTCGAGAAGCGTGTCCTGCAGGGCCGTGCAGCTTATGGCCACATAGGGCTCGTCGGCCCTGGAGCTTGCCGCGTGGATGGCCTTGGCCACCAGCTCCTTGCCCGTGCCCGTCTCGCCCGTGATGAGCACCGTGGCGTCCGTCGCGGCCACGGCCTCTATGAGCTCGAAGACACGGACCATGGCGGTGCTGCGGCCCACGAGCTCGTGGAAGGACTCGGTCGTGGCCAGTCGCTTCCTCAGGGCCGCCACCTCCCTGGAGAGCTTGTGTTTTTCAAGGACCTTGCGGACGCGGAAGAGCAGCTCGTCGGAACCGACGGGCTTGCAGAGGAAATCGCTCGCCCCGGCCTTCATGGCCCGCACCGCCGTATCGACGTCGCCGAAGCCGGTGAAGACGATGACCGGCACGTTGATGCTCCTCTCCTTGAGCCGCCGGAGCATGGCTATGCCGTCGAGCCCGGGCATGCACACGTCGGTGAGTACGAGATCGATGTCACCCGAGGCGTCGAGGCCGTCGATGAAGGACGTGGCGCTCTCGTAGGTGTCCACGTCGAAGCCCCGTCTCTCGAGAATGCTCTCTATGCTGGCGGCTACCCCCTGGTCGTCGTCGACCACCGCTATCTTCTTCACAACCTCTCTCCGTCGTCGAGACGCCGCCTGCGTCTCCGCCGCTACATCTTCTCAGGCGCCGAGACCCCTATGAGCCCGAGGCCGTTTGCGATGACGGTGCGCACGGCCGAGCAGAGCAGAAGCCTGGCCGCCGTGAGCTCGTCGTCGTCGGTCACCACGCGGGTGTGGTTATAGTAGGAATGGAAGAGGCCGGCCAGCTCGCGCAGGTAGAAGGTCATCCTGTGGGGCTCAGCCTCTTCGGCGCTCCGCACCACCACCTCCTCGAAGAGCGAGAGGTGTCTTATGATCCTGAGCTCGTCCTTCTCCGCAAGCCTCGCCAGCACCCGGGGCGAAGGCTGCGAGGGAGCCGTAAACCCCTTCTCCGCGGCAAAGGCCCCTATGCTGCATATGCGGGCGTGGCAGTACTGCACGTAGTAGACGGGGTTCTCCGGCGCCTGACTCTTGGCCAGGTCGAGATCGAACTCCAGGTGGGCGTCGGACTTCCTCATGAGGAAGAAGAAGCGGCAGGCGTCGCTTCCCACCTCGTCCATCACGTCGCGCAGCGTCACGAACTCTCCGGCCCGCGTGGACATGGCCACCGGCTCACCGCCGCGCGTAAGGCTCACGAGCTGGATGAAGACGATGCGCAGCCTGCCCTCGTCGCATCCCAGCGCCCTGAAGAGCGCCTTCATCCTCGGTCCGTAGCCGTGGTGGTCGGCCCCCCAGATATCTATTATCTCGTCGAAACCCCGCTCCAGTTTCTCGCGGTGGTAGGCGATGTCCGAGGCGAAGTAGGTGAGCGAGCCGTCGGCCTTGACGAGCACCCTGTCCTTGTCGTCGCCGAGGGCCGAGGTGGCCAACCACGTGGCGCCGTCCTTGTCGTAGACGTGCCCCCGGCGCCTCAGCTCCCCGATGGTCTCGGCCACCACTCCCCGCTCGTGAAGCGAGGCCTCGCTATACCATACATCGAAACAGACGCCGAAATCCTTTAGGTCTTTTTTGATGCCCTCGAGGATCGCCTCCTTTGCGAAATCCCGGAAGAAGTCCCGGCACCGCTCCTCGGGCTCGTCGAGGAAGCGGTCGCCGTGCTTGGCCACCACGTCCCTGGCGATGTCCCTTATATAGTCTCCCCGGTAGTGGTCGTCGGGGAAGTCTATCTCCCGGCCGAGCATCTCCAGGTAGCGGAGCCTCACCGACTCGGCCAGGGTGTTCATCTGGCGGCCCACGTCGTTGAGGTAGTACTCGCGGGTCACATCGAAGCCGGCGGCCTCGAGCAGGTTGGCGAGCGAGTCTCCTATGGCGGCGCCGCGGCCGTGGCCTATGTGGAGAGGACCGGTGGGGTTGGCGCTCACGAACTCCACCTGGACCCTCCGCCCCCGGCCCGCCGCGCTGCGGCCGAAGTCGCGGCCTCTCCGGGCTATCTCGGCGAGCACGGCGGCCCAGAAACTCTTTTCGAGAAAGATGTTTATGAAGCCCGGACCTGCGACCTCGCACCGCTCCACGCCCTCGGCCCCGGCGATACGCCGGGCCAGGGTTGCGGCGATCTCGCGGGGCGGGCGGCGCTGCGAGGAGGCCAGGAGCATGGCCACGTTGGTGGCGAAGTCGCCGAACTCCTCTCTCTTGGGCTTCTCCAGGATTATCTCCGGGAAATCGGCGGCTTTGAGCTCCCCGTCCTCGACGGCCGCCCTGAGCGCCTCCTCGACGAGACCGGCTATCTTCGCCCTCATCTCTTCACCTCCGTGAGCTCTCCGTACTGGTCGGGCCTCCTGTCCTTCAGAAAGACCCACTCGTTTCGCACGGCGCTTATGGCGTGGAGGTCGAGGTCCGCGAGCACCACCCCCTCCGAGGCTCCGGCCGGCCCTTCAACCAGGTCTCCGCCGGGACCGGCGCAGAAGCTCGCGCCGTAGAACTCCTGCTCGCCCTCGCTTCCCGTGCGGTTCACCCTGAAGACGTAGATGCCGTTTGCCTGGGCCGAGGCGGCCGCCGCCCTCTCCCACTTGCGCCGCGAGTGGACGTAGGCCGACGCCGTGGGGACGAATACCATCTGGACGCCCTTGAGGGCCAATATCCTGAAGCCCTCGGGGAAGAAGACGTCCCAGCACAGCAGCACGCCGACGGTGCCGAAGCTCGTCTCGAATACGGGGAAACCGAGGTCTCCGGGGCTGAAGTAGGCCTTCTCCTCCCAGAATGGAAGCTGGGGCACGTGGACCTTGCGGTACCTGCCAAGCACCGCGCCGCCCTCGTCGATGACAAAGGCCGTGTTGTAGAAACGCCCGCCGTCGCGCTCGAAGATGGGCGCGATGACCACCGAGCCGGCCCGCCTCGCCGCCTCGCGCAGAAACGACACCGTCTCGCCATCCTCGGGCTCGGCCCACCGGAAGTTGTCCTTCGATATGACCGCCGGGAACCAGGGGGTGCTGAAGAGCTGGGGCAGGCATATGACCCTTGCGCCCCGCTCCGCGGCCGCCGCTATGAGTGAGCCGGCGACCTTGAGATTCCTCGCCCTCACCGCCGTCGGCGACATCTGGATCCCCGCTGTCTTCACGCTTCCTTTCATCGCTCTCCTCTTGTCACGCCTATAACAGATGCCGCCTCCGGCCAGACCCCTGCAAACAAGGGAAACCTTCCGCGCACGCCATGGCGACGCAGCGGCAACCCCAGGGCCCTGACCGGCCTTGAAATCCGCCGCCCCCTCACCTTCCGATCTCCGCCGGAAGGAGCGGCAGCGCCGAAGCTCTCTGGAGGGAGTCTGACAACCCTTGCCGCGGCAAGAGTCCGTCGGAAGAACAAACCGTTGGTTCCATAAAGAAAAGGATATTCTGATTAATTACCCTGGGGGAAACTTTCTGTAGAAGGGCCATAGGCCCACGTTTCCCCCAGACCCCCTTCAAAGACTTTTAATTCCCTGCGGATCATCCCGGTTTTGCAAGCAAAACCGGGATGATCCGCAGGGCGTTAAAAGTTTTTGGAGGGAGTCTGAGGGAACCCTTCTACAAAAAGGTTCCCTCAGTGCAATAAATCAG
>DRME01000077.1 GCA_011375175.1 Deltaproteobacteria bacterium
GCCGCCGAGGGCCGCCCGGTCCGCAAGGAGGCAGAATATAAGCCCCGCAAGCCCCCCCGCCATGACGGCGAGGCCGTTCTTGTATATGATCGGCTCCACGGACCTGACCGTCCGGGCCGCCTCAGAGATCGAGCTTCTTGGAGACATGATAGACGTTTCTGAAACCCGCCGCTATGCCGGCCAGCAGGAGGATGATCGTCAGCCACGGCCCCGTTCCGAGCAGCCCGTCGAGATAGTATCCGATGGCGAGGCCCGTGAAGGTCGAGGCCACGAGCGTCACACCCAGCGCCGCCACCGCCGCAAGGCCCTTCAGCAGTCCGCCGGTCCGGCCTTCCCGCCTCCGGCCGCCCAATAGCGCCCTCCCCGCCTTCCCGGCCCCTCGGCCGCCGCTGCCGCTCCGACGCTCCAAGACCGGCCGCCGCCCGCCACAGGCGGAAAGGCCGGACCGGCTGGCCGGGAAAATATCGGTGCAACTTACCACAAGCCCCCAGGCAAGTCAAATAAAATTTTCCCACGACCATCGAAATCTCTGATATAATTAAGGAACCTCTGATTTATTACGCTGGGGGAAACTTTCTGTAGAAAGTTTCCCCCAGACCCCCTTCAAAGACTTTCAATACGAGTCGGTTTCCCCCTGTTTTGCCAAGCAAAACAGGGGGAAACCGACTCGCGTTGAAAGTTTTTGGAGGGAGTCTGAGGGAACCTTTTTACAAAAAGGTTCCCTCAGGGTTAATGAATCCGCCCCGCGTAGCCGGCGGCAAGACGTCACAGAAGGGGCCGCGGGCCGAGAAGGGTTTTATTGGCCCGAAGACTTGACAAGCCCGGCCGTAACGTGGTATAAAAAGGGATTTACATAGAAGAGTCGAGACCAACATAAAATCTTAAGGGAAGGTGCCATGAAAAAGGTTACAGGAGGCGACAACGAACTTCAAACCCTCATCGATACGGGCAAGGAGAAGGGATTTCTCACATACGACGAGATAAGCGACGCCTTTCCCCAGAACAACTTTTCCGTCGAGGACATGGACAACCTCCTCGAGACCCTCGGGGAACTCGGCATCGACGTGGTCGACACGGCCGACAAGACCTTCGACGCCGAGGAAGCCGGCGCCGTCAAGGAAGAGACCGTCGAGAGCGAGCGGGTCGAGGACCCGGTGCGCATATACATGCGGGAGATGGGCTCGGTGGCGCTTCTCAAGCGCGAAGACGAGATAGTCTACGCCAAGAAGATCGAAGAGGGCAGGCTCCAGCTCAGGAAATACACCCTGCGAAGCCCCTTCGCCATGCGCGAGATACTGAGGGTCATAAACCGCATACGCCGGGGCACCGCCACCATACGCGATCTCATCGAGGAAGGCGACGAGATAAGCCACCTCGACGAGGCCCAGGCCGAGGAGATAATCACGAGGCTTGAAAAGCTCAAGAGGAGAAAGCCCGAGGGCGCCTACCGCGTGCTCAAGGACATGAACCTCAGCAGCTCGGTCATAACGGCCATCGTAAAGCGCATTACGAGACTCGAGCGCCTTGTGAGCAGGGCCGAGAAGAAGCGGGGCTCCAGGAAGGGCGAGCGCGCAAAGCGCCGCGTAAGGCTCATCCTCGAGCTCACCTCCATGACGCGCGAAGAGCTGGCCGAGCTCTCGCGCAACGTGAGCCGCTTCAACTACGAGATGTGGGCCGCCAAGCAGCGCCTCATCGAGGCGAACCTGCGTCTCGTGGTGAGCATCGCCAAGCGCTACGTCAACCTGGGACTCAAGTTCTCGGACCTCATACAGGAGGGCAACATCGGCCTCATGAAGGCCGTCGACAAGTTCGACTACAAGAAGGGCTACAAGTTCTCCACCTACGCCACATGGTGGATCCGCCAGGCCATAACGCGCTCCATAGCGGACCACGGACGGACCATCCGCATACCGGTCCACATGATAGAGACCATCAACCGGCTGCTCCAGACCTCGCGCCACCTCCTCAAGGAGCTGGGCCGCGAGCCCTATCCCGAGGAGATAGCCGAGCGCATGGACATACCGATCTCGAAGGTGCGCCGCATCCTCCGTCTCATGAAACAGACGCTGAGCCTGGAGACCCCCATAGGCGACGACGAGGAGAGCTCGCTTGGAGACTTCATCGAGGACGAGAAGTCTCCGTCGCCGGCCGAGGCGGCCATCGACAGGGACCTCTCCATCCAGACCGACCTCGTGCTCGACAGCCTGACCGAGCGGGAGGAAAAGGTCCTGAGGATGCGCTTCGGCATAGGCGAGCGCCAGGACTACACCCTCGAGGAGGTCGGAAGGGTCCTGGGCGTGACGCGCGAGCGGGTGCGCCAGATAGAGGCCAAGGCGATCCGGCGACTGCGCCACCCCACCAGGGCCAAGCTCCTCAAGGGCTTCGCCGAAGGATAAGCGGTGGAGCCCACCGGGCTTCCCGGAAGACGGCGGCGGGTCTCTCTCCCCGAGGGGGGTCAGCCGACCCTGGCGGCAGCGGACTCGACACGGTCCCGCCCCTCGCTCTTGGCCCTGTAGAGCGCGGCGTCGGCCATTGCGATGAGCCTGTCGCAGTCCATGGCGCAGCCGTCCGGGCCGGCTGCGCAGCCGGCCACGCCAGCGCTCATCGTGACGGTCACCTCGCCACCTTCCACGGCGATGGGAGTGGCCGACAGGGCACTGCGCACGGCATCGGCCCTTGCCGCGGCGACCTGCGGGGCGCATCCCGGCAGTATGACGAGGAATTCCTCTCCTCCGTAACGGGCCACGGTGTCGTAGGGACGGGCCATGGAAGAGAGCCGCCTGGCCGCCTCCCTGAGCACCTCGTCGCCGGCCATGTGGCCGTAGGTGTCGTTCACCGCCTTGAAGTGATCGAGGTCGGCGAGGATGACGCTCACCATGCCCTCGTCCTCCCGCTTGAGGCGCTCGATTTCGCGGTAGAGTATCTCCATGGCCGCCCCGCGGTTCCACAGGCCCGTGAGCGGGTCGTGGGTGGCCTGTATCTTGAGCGCCTCGCGGGCCTCGATGAGCCGCGCCTCGAGGTCCACTATCCGCACGCCGGCCTTGAGCCTCACCTTCAGCTCCTGCGAATCGAAGGGCTTTGTCAGGTAGTCGTCGGCCCCGGCCTCTATGCCCGCCACGATATCCTCCTTGCGGTCCTTGGTGGTGAGCATGATGATGTAGACGTAGGGCTCGCGCCCCTGCCCGCGCACGCGCCTGCAGAGCTCGATGCCGTCCATGCCGGGCATCATCCAGTCGATGACGGCGAGCCTCGGTCCGTCGTCGAGGCTCAACACCTCGAGCGCCGCCACACCGTCGCTCACGGCCGTCACCTCGTAGCCCCACTTGCGAAGCCTCGCCTCGAGAAGCCTCCTCGATACGGGGTCGTCTTCCGCTATCAGTATCCTCACTGCGCACCCTCCGCCGCCAGTCCGGCCAGGGCCTGCTCGAAACGGACGATCTCTCCCTCAAGGGCCTCGAGGGCCCTGCCGGCCTCTTCGAGCCTCCCCTCCCTGCCCATCGCCTCGAGCCTCGCTGCGGCCTCCACGGCCGCCACGGCGCCGAGGTTGTCGACCGATCCCTTGAGCCTGTGGGCCGCCCGCTCGATGCGTCCGCCATCGCCGGCGGCTACGGCCTCCCTCAACTCGTCGAGGAGCCCGGGATAGTCTTCCACGAAGAGTCCGATCACCTCGCGCAGAAGCTCCATGTCCCCTTCGACCCGCTCCATGGCCGCCTCCCTGTCGAGCACGGGGAAGGTGGGCCTCGATGGAGCGCCCGCCTTGCCGCCCCCTTCCTCCACGGCCTCGCAGCCCTGCGGTGGAGGCAGGAGCCTGTCGATCACGTCGAAGAGCTCGGCGGCCTTGAGCGGCTTGGAGAGGTACTCGTCCATGCCGGCCTCCATGCACCGCTCGCGGTCCCCCTTCATGGCATGGGCCGTCATGGCCACGATGAGCCTGTGTCCTCCCTCTTCCCGCTCCATGGCCCTTATGGCCGCCGTCGCCTCGTATCCTCCCATGACCGGCATCTGAACGTCCATCAAAATGAGGTCGAAGTCCTCCTCTCCCACCGCCTCCACCGCCTCCCTGCCGTTGGAGACGACCCTTACGGCATGGCCCCGCTTTTCGAGCATGGCGGCCGCCACCTTCCTGTTCACCGGGTTGTCCTCGGCCACCAGGACCCTGAGCGTCCGTCTCCGGCGGCGGAGCGTGTGGCGCGTGACGAGCTCTCCGGCGCCGGACTCCCCCTTTCCGAGCACGGTGAGTATGGCGTCGAGCAGCGAGGAGGGTTTTATGGGCTTCATGAGATAGGCCGAAATGCCGAGGTTCCGGCAGCGGGCGGCGTCGCCGCGCTGGCCCGACGAGGTGAGCATCATGACGGTGGCGCCGCTGAGCTCCCCGTCCTCCCTTATCTTCGAGGCGAGCTCGAAGCCGTCCATGCCGGGCATGTGGGAGTCGAGGAGGATGAGGGGGTAGGGGCGGCCCTTGCCGCCGGCCTCCTTCATCATGGCGAGCGCCGTCGGGGCGTCGGCGGCGCAGTGGGGCTTCATGCGCCACGAGGCGAGAAGTTCCGCGAGGATGCGCCTGTTGGTGGCGTTGTCGTCCACCACGAGCGCCTCCATGCCCTCGAGCGCCGCCGGCTCGGCCGGCATGAGGTCCGCCCGCGCCGACTTCTGAAGACCCACCCTGACGGTGAACCGGAATATGCTCCCCCCGCCCTCCCTGCTCTCCACCCATATCCTGCCGCCCATCATCTCGACAAGGCGCGACGAGATGGCAAGCCCCAGCCCCGTGCCGCCGTAACGGCGCGTCGTCGACGAGTCGGCCTGCTCGAAGGCCCTGAATATGAGCCGGAGCTTGTCGGCCGGGATGCCGATGCCCGTGTCCCTCACCTCGAAACGCAGGACCGCCTCGTCGCCGCTCTCACTCTCCACCTCGACGGTCACCACCACCTCGCCCCTCTCCGTGAACTTTATGGCGTTGCCCACGAGATTGACGAGCACCTGGCGCAGACGGCCCGGGTCTCCGACCACGGCGTCGGGCACCTCGGGCTTGACCTGATAGGCGAGTTCCAGGCCCTTTTCACCGGCCCGCAGGGCGAGGGTCGCCAGGGTGTCCCCGATGTTGTCGCGCAGGAAAAAGCCTATGGAGTCTATCTCCAGCCTCCGGGCCTCGATCTTGGAGAAGTCCAGTATGTCGTTTATGACGGTGAGGAGCGAGTCGGCCGAGACCCTGACGGCCTCGAGGTAGTCGCGCTGCTCCCTCGTGAGGCCCGTATCCATGAGCAGCTCGGTCATGCCGATGATGCCGTTCATGGGCGTGCGTATCTCGTGGCTCATGTTGGCCAGGAACTCGCTCTTGAGGCGGCTCGCCTCGTCGGCCGCCCTCTTGGCCTCCCGCAGCGCCTCCTCCACACGCCTTCGCTCGATGATGCCGGCGAGCGTATCGGCCACGGCCTTGAGAAAGGACTCCTCGTCGTCGGAGCGGCGGTGGCCGTCGGCCGTGTATACGCTGAGCACGCCGAGCACCTCGCCGTTCGAGAGGATGGGAACGCAGTAGTGGCCGTGGGGCTTCATGCCGGCGTAGCCTATCTCGTGGCGCTCGTCAACGGTGGAGGAGAAGACGACGCGGCCGCTGTGAGCCGCCCTGCCGCACAGGCACCGGCCGTATGGTATGACGGCGCACTTTTCGATGAGCTCCCTTTCCAGCCCGCGCCAGGCCGTAAGCCTTATCACCCGGCCTTCCTCGCCGTTCTCCGAGAGGTAGACGGCGGCCTTCTTCTCTATGGAGAGGAAGGGGGCTGCCACGAGATGGTCGATGGCCTGGACGAGCGTCTCCCGCAGCGTCGCCTCCCGGAGCGAGACCCTCAGGATGGCCGCCAGCACCCGCTGGACCTCGTAGTTGCGGCGGATGGCCTCGTCGGCCGCCTTCCTGTCGGTGATGTCGCGGACTATGGCCACGGCGTTCCATTCCCCCTTTAGCTTCACGGCCGAGACGGAGAGCTCCACGGGGAACTCGACCCCCTCTCTGTTGAGCGCGGAGACCTCGAGGGTCCTGCCCACGGCGCCCCCCTCGCCCGAGCGCCTGAACCACTCGAAGCCGTGGCGGAAGGCCTCGCGGTAGCGTTCCGGGACTATGGTGGCGTGGAGGTCCAGGCCCAGGGCCTCGGAGGCCCCGTAGCCGAATATCCGCTCGGCCGCCTCGTTCCAGAACGATATCCTCCCGTCGGGGTCCATCATGATGACGGCGTCCCAGGCGCTCGAGCTGATGGAGCGGAAGCGCTCCTCGCTCTCGCGCAGCAGCGCCTTCTCCCGCTCCATGGCCCTTATGTGGTCGGCGTGCATCCGCTCGCGCATCTGCGCCTCGTCGGTGAGCCTGCGGCGCGAGTCGTCGAGTTCGCGGCCCATCCGTCCCATCATGCGGTAGAAGGCCAGGAAGAGCGCCAGGCCCACGGCGGCGCTCACGCCGAGCGACCACACGACGAGCGAACGGGTGCGCGCCAGCATGTCGGTCACGTCGACGAGCGCAACGAGCCGCCCCACACCCCTGCCCCCGGCGTCGACGAGCGGAAGCGAGGCGGCGCGGTAGTTCCGTCCGTTGAGCGTCCCCTGGGCCCCGCCGCTCGCGGCCGCCCGGCGCACGAGCTCCGCGAGGGCCGCAGGAGGCGCATCGAAGGTGACGGCCGCCGCCACCTCGCGCTCCAGCATATCCCAGTGGCCGCTGCGTCCCAGCATCTCCATGCCCGTCTCCCAGCGGCCCCGCTCTATGAACCGCTTGTCCACGGCCACGACCACCTCGACGCCGCTGAGCTCGGACATGCGCTTTACGATCCCCTCCACCTCCTTGCCGAGTTCAACGTAGCCGATGAGCCTGTCGCCGTCGTACCACGGTGTTACCACCCTGAGGGTGAGCGTACCGAGGGGGCCG
Organism: Deltaproteobacteria bacterium; assembly: GCA_011375175.1. NCBI lineage: Bacteria > Pseudomonadati > Myxococcota > Myxococcia > Deltaproteobacteria bacterium. The sequence goes on from DRME01000077.1 coordinate 6,902, forward strand.
AGCTCGATGCCCGAGGCGGGCTTGCCCGTGCGCTCGGCCTTCACGGCGGTGAAGCGCTCTATCCTGTCGCCGTACATGCCGGGACGATGGACGCGCAGTACGGTCCTGCGGCCGGCGTCCATATAGTAGAGGTGGGTTATCGAGTATCTGCTGCGGAGTCTTTCGAAGCGGGCGCTCGAGTAGCGGCGGAGGGCCTCCCTGTCGCCCGCGAGCATGGCCGCCTTCAAGCGCCCGGCGTAAGCGCCGCCGTCGCCTGCGAGCATCGTATCGAGCACCGCGCCGAGAAGCGAGGCCTCCTCGTCGAGCTCGTGGCGCCACAGGGCCTCGAGCTTGCGGTAGCCTGCGGCGAGCTCGGCGGCCATCTCCCTCCTCTCCATCCAGTAGAGGACGGCGACGAGCACGGCGAGCAGCACGGCGCAGGCCGCCACCACCCGAAGGAAAATGCGCCTTGTGACCCCGCCGTCACCGGCAAAGTACATGTGCGCCTCCCTCCCGCCATGGCGCTGGCGAACAGCTTTTCATCACCCCGGGGGAGACTTTCTGCAGAAGGGCCACGGGCCCGAGGGCCACAGGCCCACATTTCCCCCCCCCCCCCCCCCCCCCCCC
>DRME01000078.1 GCA_011375175.1 Deltaproteobacteria bacterium
ACTCCCTCCAAAAACTTTTAACGCGAGTTGGTTTCCCCCTGTTTTGCCTGGCAAAACAGGGGGAAACCAACTCGTATTAAAAGTCTTTGAAGGGGGTCTGGGGGAAACTTTCTTCAGAAAGTTTCCCCCAGCGTAATTAATCGGAGTTTTCTTAGATTTTAACATCGAGGTGCTGTGAGTCAAGGTTTTTTAGCGCCGCTCTTTTCGGGGCTTTTCTGAAGGTCGTTGACCGCGGCGGTCGATTTTGCTACATTCGAAGGGATGAGGCGACGCGGAGAAGAGGTGGGAGGGGGAGCCGCAGCGAGATGACTTTTAGTCTGAGAGAGCTCTTGTCGACGAGGCTTGCGCCCTTTCTGTCCATAACGGTCTTCGCCGCCGTCGTGAGGGGCGTTTACGCGGTCCAGCAGGGCGACAACCCCTTCACCTCCTTTCCCATAAGCGATTCGCTCGTATATCTCCACGAGGCCGGCAGGATCCTGGACGGCGACTTCCTGGGGCGCGAGGTCTTCACCTTCGGCGGCGGGGCCTTCTACAACTATTTCCTGGCGCTTATCTTCCTCCTCTTCGGCAGGGACAACTTCCTCGCGGTCCAGCTCGTCCAGCACCTCATGGGGGCCCTGGCCTGCGGCTTCATCTACCTTGCGGCCGAGAGGCTCTATGCCCGGTGGGTGGCCGTAACCATAGGGTTGTGGGCCTCGCTCTTCGCGCCCTTCCTCTTCCACGAGGGGCTTTTGCTGACGGGAGCGCCGTCGGTCTTCTTCCTCGTCCTCTCGCTCTATCTTATGGTGGGCCGCAAAGAGGGGAGGTCCTGGCGCTCGGCGCTGGGCGCGGGCGTATTTCTCGGCCTCGCGGCCCTTGCGCGGCCCAATCTGCTCATCCTCGCCCCCCTTTATCTCGTCTGGATACTGACTGACGGCTGGCCCTCGGTTCTGCGGCGGGCGGCGCCCTACGCCCTGTGCGCCGGGGTGGTGCTCGTCGTGGCGCCCGTCACGGCGCGCAACTACGCGGCCGGCAAGGACCTGGTCCTTGTGAGCGCGGCCGCGGGCCTCAACCTCTACGTCGGCAACAACGCCAGGGCCACCGGTCTTTTCCAGTTGCCGCCCGAGCTCGCCGTCTACAACGACGCCAACATGTACTCGGCGGCCCGCAGGCTCGCCTCCCAGGCCGCCGGGCGGGAGCTTCTGCCTTCCGAGGCCTCGGACTACTGGGCCGGACGGGCCCTCGAGTTCATGGCCTCCAACCCGTCGGACGCCCTGAAACTGCTGGCCAGGAAGGTACTCCTCTTCTGGAACGCCAGCGAGATAACCAACATCTACAAGTTCGACTTCTTCAGCGACTACTCCTTCCTGCTGCGCGGCCCGCTCCAGGGTTTCGGCGCCCTCGCCCCCCTCGGCCTCATGGGGCTTGCCTGGATACTGCTCTCCGGCTCCCGTGACGAGCGCTTCATCGCCGCCGCGGCGCTGGCCGTCATGGTGTCGGTGGTGATCTTCTTCGTCTCATCGAGGCTTCGCCTGCCCGTGGCTCCCATGCTCTTTCTCACCTCGGGCTTCGCCATCTCCCGCTTCGTGGAGCTTCCGGGACCGGCGGCCCGGCTCAAGGCGACGGCTTCGCTCCTTGCCTTCATCGTCTTCGCCAACGTCGAGGTCGGCGGCGAGGTGCGCAAGGTCGTTGAGAGCGACTCCTTCACCTATCTGCAGGTGGCGCGAAAGTACATGAAGGAGCGCGACTACGAAAAGGCCCTCGACTACCTCCTTGCGGCCCTGGCCCGCGACATGGACAACCCCGAGCTGCTGGTGCTCGCCGGAGACGCCGCCAGGGAGTCGGGCGACCTGGGCGCCGCCAGGAGTTTTTACCACCGCATCATAGCGGACAGGAAGAAGCTCCCGCCGCCCCGCGAGTTCACCGGCGCGCTGCCCGACCGCTACTACATGATAGTCTACAGGGCCTTCGCCCACCTCGGCATAATAAGCTTGCGCGAGGGCAACCTCGCCGAGAGCGAACGCTATCTGCGCGAGGCCGTCACCCGCTTCCCCATAGGCATGGAGGCGAGGAAGTATCTCGCCAGGACCTTCGAGCTCCAGGGCAAGCTCGAGGACGCCCTCGTCGAGTACGTCAGCTACCTCCGGCTGAACCCCGGCGACCACCGCATAAAGGACCATGCGCTCATGCTCAAGGACCGCATCGAGGCGGGTGAGGGGAGCGGCGGGGAGGGGAGCCCGGGCGGCTGAAACAGAACCCGCCGCGGAGGACGGCGTAGGGCCTTTGTTGAAAATAATTTTCATTTTCTTCTTGACCCGCGCCCTCGGCCGGTGTAAACTGTTGGACGAGCTTTGAGAGATAAAGAATCATTTTCATGGAGGTAGGATGGACTGCCACGCGGCCGATAGCGCCGTCGAAGAGACGGGCGCCGACGACACCGTAATACTCGTCGGCAACGCAAACGTCGGAAAGAGCGTCATCTTCGGCCTCCTGACGGGCAAGTACGTCACCGTCTCCAACTATCCCGGCACCACCGTCGAGGTCTCGCGCGGCAACATGACGCTCGGCGGCACCCGCCACCTCGTCGTCGACACGCCGGGCGTGAACGGTCTCATCCCCATGAGCGAGGACGAGGAGGTCACGCGCAACATCCTGCTCAGCCTCAACCCCTCGTGCGTGCTCCAGGTGGGCGACTACAAGAACGTCAAGCGCACCCTGCTGCTCGCCCTCCAGCTCGCCGAGATGGAGCTGCCCCTGGTCCTGGACCTCAACATCGAGGACGAGGCCCGCGACAAGGGCATAATCGTCGACAAGAAACGGCTCTCGGAGCTGCTCGGCGTCGACGTCGTCTCCACCGTCGCCCCGGAGCGCAAGGGCATAAAGGAGCTTCGCGCCGCCGTCTCTTCGGCCCGCCGTCCCGCGGCGAGGGTGAAGTACCCGCCGCTCGTCGAGGAGTACGCCGGCCGCATAGCCGCCCTGCTGCCCAGGGCCCCCATCTCGCGCCGCTCCCTCGCCCTCATGATACTGGCGGGCGACAGGACCCTTCGCCCCTGGATCAAGGCCAACGTGGCCGACAGGGTCATCGACGCCATCGAGTCCCTGCGCGACGAGTGCGCCCTGAAGCTCGGGGCTTCGCCGGCAAACGTCATAAGCGAGGCGAGGATACGGGCCGCCGAGGCCATGGCCGAAGAGGTGACCGAGAGGATAGAGGCCGCCAGGTCGGGCCTCGCCGCCGCCTTCGGCGACCTCTGCATGCACCACATCTGGGGGGTGCCCATACTCCTGACCGTCCTCTTCCTCCTCTACGAGTTCGTGGGCGTCTTCGGCGCCGGCACGCTCGTCGACTACTTCGAATCCACCATATTCGGCGAGTACGTGAACCCGGCGGCCGTCGCCGTCGTCGACCGGCTCGTGCCCGTCCCCTTCCTGCGCGACATGCTCGTCGGCGAGTACGGCCTCGTCACCGTGGCGCTCACCTACGCCATCGCCATCATCCTGCCCATTACGGCCACCTTCTTCATCGCCTTCGCCGTGCTCGAGGACAGCGGCTACCTGCCGCGCCTGGCCATAATGAGCAACAGCTTCTTCAACCGCATGGGACTCAACGGCAAGGCCGTCCTCCCCATGGTCCTCGGCTTCGGCTGCGGCACCATGGCCGTCATGACATCGCGCATACTCGAGTCCCCGCGCGACAGGATAATAACGACCTTCCTGCTGGCCCTGGCCATTCCGTGCTCGGCCCAGCTCGGCGTCATCCTCGGCATCCTCGGCAGCCTCTCCTTCGCGGCCACCGTCATCTGGGCTGGCAGCCTCGCGGCCGTCATGTTCGTCGCCGGATACCTCGCCGCAAAGGTCATCCCCGGCGACAGGTCCGACTTCTTCATGGAGATACCGCCCATAAGGGTCCCCAACGCCCGCAACGTCCTCTTCAAGACCCTGGGGCGGGTGCGATGGTACCTGCGCGAGGCCGTGCCGCTGTTTCTGCTCGGCACGTTCATACTCTTCATGCTCGACAAGCTCAACCTCCTCGACATCATAGAAGAACTCGCCTCGCCCGTGGTCGTCGACTTCGTCGGCCTCCCGGCCAAGGCGACCGAGGCCTTCATCATGGGATTCCTGAGGCGCGACTACGGCGCCGCCGGACTCTACATGCTCTTCGAGAACGGAGAGATGACCTCGCAACAGGCCCTGGTGAGCCTCGTGACCATAACGCTCTTCGTCCCTTGCCTTGCGAACTTCTTCATGATAGTAAAAGAGAGGGGCACGAGGACGGCGCTTCTCATCATTGCCATTGTCTTTCCCCTGGCCTTCCTCGTCGGCGGGGCGCTGAACCGGGTGCTCGCCCTCTTCCCCGGGCTCGTCTGAGGGGGAGGGGGGAAGGCGCCTTCAATGAATCAGGGGCCTATCGGGGGCTCCTTGAAACGCTTCGGTAGGGGCTTCTTTCGGGAGGGGGCTCGCTGTAACGGCGCTCTCCGGCAGGCGGCCCGCGCCAGGCGGGGATTGTTACGCCTTTGCGGGCCGCCTGCCGGAGAGCGCCGCAAGAGTTGATTGACGTTACGGGGTATTCCGGGGCGGCCGGGGGGCAGGTGACCTTATACCCGGCAGTTCCGCCGGTGGGATGAATCGGGGTTTTCGAAAAGGAGAACGGCGGTCATGATCGACAAGGAGAGGGTCGACGAGGCGCTTCAGCTTCTATGGATACTCGACGAGGACGGCGCGAGCACCGTCGCCGCCTTTGAAGAGAGGTCCCACGACGCCGAGCCCGGGGAGGTGCTCGACCATGTCGTGCGCAGCGGCCTCGCCCGGCGCGACGGCGACGGGCTCTCGCTCACCGACGAGGGCCGGGCCGAGGCCCGCGGACTCATAAGACGCCACCGTCTCTCCGAGCGGCTCTTCTCCGAGGTCTTCGACATCCGCGACCCCGTGGCCCACGAAGACGCATGCAAGCTCGAACACATACTGAGCGAAGAGCTCACCGACAGCGTGTGCACCTTCCTCGCCCACCCCGACACCTGCCAGCACGGAAAGCCCATACCGCGGGGCGAGTGCTGCAAGAAGTACACCGTCGAGATGACGCCTCTGGTGGTGAGGCTCAGCGACTTCGAGGTGGGCGCAAGGTGCAAGATAGTCTTCATCGCCTCCACCGACACGGGCAGGTTCAAGAAACTCAACTCCATCGGCATACTGGCGGGCAGCGTCATAAAGCTCCTGCGCAAAAAGCCCACCGTCGTCCTCCAGGTCGACGAGACGACCGTGGCCATCGACCCCGACATGGCCGCCGAGATATACGTCCGCAAGGCCTGAGCCGCCTTACTCCTCGACCGTCACCTTGCCGAACATCGTCCTGTGGATGACGCAGACGTAGTAGTAGGAGCCGGGCTCGTCGAAGCGGTGCTCCCACGCCGCGCCCGGCGCTATCTCCGGCGACGAGAGCCCTCCCGCGCCGCCGTGGGTCCGAACCGAGACTATCCGGTGCTCCGCCCCGTCTTCGCTCACCCACCGCACCGTCTCTCCCCGCCCGATGACGATGTTGTCGGGCGCGAAGACCTTGAATCCCTTCTCCGTCAGGGTGGCCCGCACCAGGTGCGCGCCGTCGACGGCCTCGCTCCTTGCCGGCTCGGAGAGCTCGGCGTCGAAACGGCTCGTGCGGACCTTGACCAGTGGCCCGGCGTCATCGGTGAGGTAGGCGAACTCGGAGGCCATACGCTCGGCCATGAGAAAGAACCTCTCGAAATCCCTCCTCGACGTTCCGGGCGCCAGCGCCTCCGCCACCAGCGCCTCCACCTCGGCGGCCACGACAGGGAGGTTCTCCTGGACCAGCGCGGTCATGAGCCACCCCTCGCCCTCGTTGAAGGCCGCCTCGAAACGCAGCGAAAAGTCCGAACGGGCCGCCTGCGCGGAACCGATCCACAAAAGTACGGCCACGACGGCCGCCCCCCTACTAACACCTAAAGCCTTCAACACGGCTCCGCCTCCTTGCGCCCTTCGCCTTCGCCCCCCCCGGCGGCAAGACGGGCGCCTCCATGAATTACCCTGGGGGAAACTTTCTGTAGAAGGGCCAGAGGCTCACGTTTCCCCCAGCCCCCTCCTATGTTATTCGGATGTTTGGCGGTCCTCTGGAGGTTCGGCCCGCGCCAGGCGGGATTTTTTACGCCTTTGCGGCCCGAACCTCCAGAGGACCGCCCCCCCCGGGGCAGCTAATGCGGACAAGACACCCCCTTCAAAGACTCTTGAGGAAACTCTGATTTATTGCACTGAGGGAACCTTTTTGTAAAGGGTCACAGACCCACGGTTCCCTCAGACTCCTTCCAAAAACTTTTAACGCCCTGCGGATCATCCCGATTTTGCGAGCAAAATCGGGATGATCCGCAGGGAATTAAAAGTCTTTGAAGGGGGGCTGGGGGAAACGTGGGCCTATGGCCCTTCTACAGAAAGTTTCCCCCAGGTAATTAATCAGAGTTTCCTTAACTTGGGCTGAAGGAGCTCGTTTCATCGGCGATCATGAAAGCCAACGCGGCTCGAGGAGCAAACAAAAGGGGGGAGAGAGGGGCCGGAGAGCCGGCCGATCCGCGCCGCCAGACGCGCCTTGCCCGGGAGACTGCGGAACAGGGCTTTCCTCGATGGGTGGCGGCCGTTCAGGAGGGGTGTGGGGTGGACGAGGGGATTCGAACCCCCAGCCCCTGGAGCCACAGTCCAGTGCTCTGCCCTTGAGCTACGCCCACCACTGGTCTCTATCGTCCGCCGCACGCCGCGGTCCGGCGCGCTGCGGGTCTGCAAAACGTAACACGAAGCGCTCGGCGCTGTCAACAGGTAAGTTCCCTCGTGCGGCCGTTGAAAAATAGCTTGACAGAGGCGGCGGTTATGGTATCATCCTCTTTCGACGCCCTCCCGCGGGGGCCTTGTGTTGGGGGGCCACCCTGTCTCTCCGGCGCTTCTTTTGGGTGCCGGGGCTTCTTTTGTGTACGGGGGGCTTCCTTGTATATGGGCTTCCTTGTGTGCGGGGGGGCCTGTATAGGGGCTTCTTTCTGTTGGGTACGGTCTTTCCTTCGGGCCGCACGCAGTGATGGGGACGCTCTTATTGCACCGGGGGAACCTTTTTGTAAGAAGATTTCCCGGGGTAAATCGCAGCTTCCTTGAAGTCAGAGTGCGGGAGTAGCTCAGTTGGTAGAGCACAACCTTGCCAAGGTTGGGGTCGCGGGTTCGAATCCCGTCTCCCGCTCCATTCTGTTGACAGGATGTGACAGGCACGTGAATCTCCTCCCCCTGCCGGGCTATCAGGGCTATCAGGATCGTTGACATTGACGCCTTCCGAGAAGATGGAGACCCTCAAGCGCTACCTTGAGAGAGAGGGACTCAAATCCACTTCCCAGCGTGACTTCATCGCTCAGACCTTCTTCAAGACCAACACCCACATCAGCATAGACGAGCTGCTCAAGAAGGTGCGGCGCAAGAACCCGTCCATCGGCTACGCCACGGTCTACAGGACCATGAAGCTGCTCGTCGACTCGGGGCTCGCCATCGCCCGGCACTTCGGCGACAACCAGACGCGCTACGAGAACATCCCCAAGGACGGCCACCACGACCACATAATATGCGTCAAGTGCCTCAAGATAGTGGAGTTCCACGACCAGAAGATAGAGGACATCCAGGACGAGATCGCACGCAACGCGGGCTTCGAGGTCATAAACCACAAACTCGAGATCTACGGCTACTGTCCCGCCTGCAGCGCCGGCCGGTAACATCCAACCTCCCGCAGACCCCTTCAAAGTCACTTCCTTACACAGCGCTTCAGGGAATTTCCGGTTCATTCCACTGAGGGAACCTTTAACGCCCTGCGGATCATCCCGGTCTTGCAAGCAAGATCGGGATGATCCGCAGGGAATTGATCAGAGCTTCCCTTAAAAGTCTTTGAAGGGGATATCTTGACCGCGCCCGCCGCATGGGGGCGGTGGCCGGGAGGTTCGGGCCGCAAAGGCGTAAAAGATCCCGCCTGGCGCGGGCCGAACCTCCCGGCTACCGCCGAACATACGAATCCGGAGTTTCCCCGGTCTTTTTCCGGCTCACAGAAGACTACCAAAATCGCCCGCGACGTGTTATCATTCTCCGCCATGCAGCACGCCGACTTCGTACACCTCCATCTCCACACCCATTACAGCCTGCTCGACGGGGCCATAAGGCCGGAGCGGCTCTTCGAACTGGCGCGGGAGTTCAAGATGCCGGCCGTGGCCGTCACGGACCACGGCAACATGTTCGGCGCCGTCGACTTCTACCGGCAGGCCCTCGAGGCCGGCGTAAAGCCCATCATCGGCTGCGAGGTCTATGTGGCCCCCGGCTCCCGCAGGGACAGGTCGCCTTCGGCCGGCCGCGGCGAGGGGACCTACCACCTGGTGCTCCTCGTCAAGGACCTCACGGGCTACAGGAACCTCTGCAAGCTCGTAAGCCGCGCCTACCTCGAGGGCTTCTACTACAAACCGCGCATCGACAAGGAACTGCTCAGGGAGTACAGCGAGGGGCTCATCGCGCTCAGCGCCTGTCTCCACGGCGAGGTCGCCCACTGGGCGGCCATGGGGGATCGCGGGCGGGCGAAGGCCGCGGCGCGCAGCTACATGGAGATATTCCCGGACCGCCGCTTCTTCCTCGAGCTCCAGGACAACGGCATCGAGGAGCAGAAAAAGGTCAACCGCCTGCTCGTGGAGCTGGCCGGAGAACTGGGCCTCCCCCTGGTGGCCACCAACGACTGCCATTACCTGCGGCGCGAGGAGTCGCGCTTCCACGACATACTGCTCTGCGTCCAGACCGGCAAGACCGTGAACTCGCCCGACAGGATGCGCTTTTCCACCGACCAGTTCTACTTCAAGAGTCCCGAGGAGATGCGCCGGCTCTTCGCCGATGTGCCCGAAGCGCTCGCCAACACCGTCGAGATCGCCGAGCGCTGCTCGCTGGAGCTCGAGCTCGGCACCTACCACCTCCCCGATTTCGCCGTGCCCGAAGGCGAGACCCTCGACTCGCTGCTCGAAAAGAAGGCGAGGGAGGGCCTTGAGGCGAGGTTCGCGGCCATGGCCGCAAAGGGGGCCGACGTGGAGGGCGTGCGCTGGAGCTATCTCGAACGTCTCGAAAAGGAGCTCAAGGTCATAAAGGGCATGGGCTTTCCAGGGTACTTCCTCATCGTCTGGGACTTCATCGAGTACGCAAGGAGCAGGGACATCCCCGTTGGGCCGGGCCGCGGCTCGGCGGCCGGGAGCCTCGTGGCCTGGGCCCTGGGCATAACCAGCCTCGACCCCATAAAAAACAACCTCCTCTTCGAGCGCTTTCTCAACCCCGACCGCATAAGCATGCCCGACATAGACGTCGACTTCTGCTACGAGCGCCGCGACGAGGTCATCCGCTACGTGACCGAAAAGTACGGCTCCGAGAACGTAACACAGATAATCACCTTCGGACAGATGAAGGCCAGGGCCGTCATACGCGACGTGGGCAGGGCGCTGGACATGAGCTACGGCGAGGTCGACAGGATAGCGAAACTCGTGCCCGACCGCCTCGACATAACCATCGACAAGGCCGTGGACGAGGAGCCGAGACTCAAGGAGCTCATCGACTCCGACGCCCGCGTGGCCGAGCTCATCGAGGCGGCCAGGGCGCTCGAGGGCCTGCCGCGCCACGCCTCCACCCATGCCGCCGGTGTCGTCATATCCAACCGCCCGCTCGTGGAGTACCTCCCGCTCTACAAGGGGCAGAAGGACGATGTGGTGACCACCCAGTACGCCATGAAGGACGTGGAGGCCATCGGGCTCGTCAAGTTCGACTTCCTGGGGCTCAAAACACTCACCGTCATGGACAGGGCCGTAAAGGAGATACGCCGCAGCCGCGGCGTCGACCTCTCGCTCGAGGACCTCCCCCTCGACGACGCCCGGACCTACGCCCTCGTGGCATCGGGCAACACCAACGGCGTCTTCCAGTTCGAGAGCTCGGGCATGAAGGAGCTGCTTCGCAAGATGCGGCCCGGCAGCTTCGAGGACTTGACGGCCGCCGTGGCGCTCTACCGGCCCGGGCCGCTCCAGAGCGGCATGGTCGACGACTTCATCATGCGAAAGCACGGCCGCACCCCCATAGTCTACGAACTCGACGAGCTCGAACCCATACTGGAGAGCACCTACGGCGTCATGGTCTACCAGGAGCAGGTCATGGAGATAGCCAAGACGCTGGCCGGCTACACGCCGGGTGATGCCGACAAGCTGCGAAAGGCCATGGGCAAGAAGCTCGACCACGTGATGATCGCCGAGCGCGAGAGGTTCCTCAAGGGAGCGGAGAAGAACGGGATCGACCCGCGCACCGCCGAGAAGATATTCGATCTCATGGCCCACTTCGCGGGCTACGGATTCAACAAGAGCCACAGCGCCGCCTACGCCCTCATCTCCTACCAGACGGCCTGGCTCAAAGCCCACTATCCCGTCGAGTTCATGGCCGCCCTCCTCAGCTCCGAGCGCGACAGGACCGACAAGGTGGTCCTCTACACGGGCGAGTGCCGCGAGTCGGGCATCGAGGTCCTGGCGCCCGACATAAACCGCAGCATGCTCGACTTCACCGTCGAGGACGGAAAGATACGTTTCGGCCTCGGCGCCGTGAAGAACGTGGGCCGGGGGGCCATCGAGGAGATCGTCCGGGCCCGCAGCGAGGGGCCCTTCACCTCGCTCGTGGACTTCCTCAGCCGCGTCGACACGCGCAAGGTCAACAAGAAGGTCGTCGAAAGTCTCGTGAAGTGCGGCGCCATGGACGGGCTCGGCGCGAACCGGGCCTCGCTCGCCGCCTCGCTCGACGCCGCCATGGAGGTGGCCCAGGGCGTGCAGCGCGACAGGGCCGCCGGCCAGGGCTCCATATTCGACATGCTCGGCGGCGCCGCCGCGACGGCGGAACGCTCCTTCAGGGCCGTGGAGGTCGACGAATGGCCGCTCGAAGAGCTGCTGGCCAACGAAAAGGAGTCGCTGGGCTTCTACTTCTCGTCCCACCCCCTCGAAAGCCGCACGGAGGAGCTCAAGAGGGCGACGACCGATACGACGCGCTCGATAAAGGAGCGTGGCGGCGCCGCCGCCACCATAGGAGGTGTCGTCACGGCCGTGCGCGAGACCACCACCAAGAAGGGCGACCGCATGGCCTTCGTCACCATAGACGACATGGCCGGCAGTTGCGAGGTCGTCGTCTTCTCCGACGTCTACGCAAGAGCCAGGGAGGTCCTCGAGGGGGGAGAGCCCGTGGTGGTCACCGGCAAGGTGGAGGTCGCCGAGGGGACCGACGGCAAGGAGCCGTCGGTCAAGATGATAGCCGCGGAGATAACGCCCCTTGACCGGGCCGCCGACATTGAGGTAAAAAAGACCCACATCGTCCTGCCTACCGAGGGGCTCGACCGCGCAAAGCTCGTAAAGCTCAGAGAGCTCATCGAGGCCAACCCCGGCCGCTCGCCGGTCTTCCTCCACCTGGTGGGACCGGGCCGCCGCGAACAGGTCCTGAGGCTTCCCATGGACCTCGCCATAAGCCCGGTCGAAAAGACCTTCGCCAAGATAAGAAAGCTGGTCGGCGCGAGCGAGGTCAAGCTCGCCTGATCGCCGAGGGGCAATAATGACCTACAAGCACGTTCTGGATTTCGAGAAGGCCGTGGCCGAGATCGAGGAAAGGCTCGAGGCCCTCGGCTACTTCGGTCCCGAGGACCGCAAGGCCGACAGCGACGAGATAAAAAAACTCGTCAAAAAGCACCGAAAACTCCTCAAGGATACGTACTCGAGCCTCACGCCCTGGCAGATAACCCAGGTGGCCCGCCACCCGGCGAGGCCCTACACCCTCGACTACATAGAGCGCATCTTCGAGGACTTCGTGGAGCTCCACGGCGACCGCTGCTTCATGGACGACCACGCCGTGGTGGGGGGGCTTGCAAGGCTCGACGGCGCCCCGGTGGTCGTCATCGGGGAGCAGAAGGGGCGCAACACGAAGGAGAAGGTCTACCGCAACTTCGGCATGCCCCATCCTGAGGGCTACCGCAAGGCCCGCCGCCTGATGGAGCTGGCCGACCGCTTCTCGAGGCCCGTCATAACCTTCATCGACACGCCCGGCGCATACCCCGGCATAGGCGCCGAGGAGCGCGGCCAGAGCGAGGCCATCGCCTCCAACCTGCTGACCATGAGCGGCCTGCGGGTTCCCGTCGTGAGCGCCGTCATCGGCGAGGGCGGCAGCGGCGGGGCCCTGGCAATAGGCGTTGCCGACAGGGTGCTCATGCTCGAGTTCTCGACCTACTCGGTCATCTCGCCCGAGGGGTGCGCCGCCATACTGTGGAAGGACGGCTCCAAGGCCGAGGCGGCCGCCAGGGCCCTGAGGCTCACGGCCAAAGACCTCCTGGAACTCGGGGTGATAGACAGGATAGTGGCCGAGCCGCTCGGCGGCGCACACCGCGACCACGACGAGGCGGCGGCGAACCTCAAGCTCGCCCTCATGGAGAGCCTCGACGAGCTTCGGGCTCTGGAGCCGGCAAGGCTCGTCGAAGAGCGCTACGAAAAATTCCGCCGCATGGGTTCCTTCAGCGAGCCGCAGGGTTGAAAAAAACGGCGGCGAACAAATGGTGTTGATTTGAACGGAAAAAAGTAATATCATAACCCTCCAGAGTTAAAGGTGAAATCCGGCGTCGTGAAAAGCATCCACAGGCTCGATGAGCTCAGAACAGAGATAGACGGGATAGACTGCGAGATCCTCGATCTTCTCAACAGGCGCGCCGCCTGCGCCATAGAGATTGGGAAGATAAAGCACGAGCAGAAGCGCGACGTCTACGCCCCCGACCGTGAGCGCGAGATCTACCGCCGCCTCATGGAGCGCAACAAGGGGCCCTTTCCCAACAAGGCGCTTCGCAACGTCTTCCGCGAGATCATAAGCGGCTCCATATCCCTGGAAAAACAGCTCAAGGTGGCCTTTCTCGGCCCGCCCGCCACGTTCACCCACCAGGCCTGCATGCAGCACTTCGGCCTCATGGGCGAGTTCGTGCCCAAGAAGGACATCGCCGACATCTTCGACGACGTGGAGCGCGGACGCGCCGACTACGGAGTGGTGCCGATCGAGAACACCACCGAGGGGGTGGTGACCCACACCCTCGAGATGTTCGTCACCTCGAGCCTCAAGATCTGCGCCGAGATACTCATCGAGGTCTCCCTTGCGCTCATGAACAGGTCGGGCCGCCTCGGGGAGATCACAAAGGTCCTCTCCCACCCGCACGCCATAGCCCAGTGCAGGAAGTGGCTCAAGGAGCATCTCGCCGACGCCGCCGTGGCGGAGGTGTCGAGCACCGCCATGGCCGCCCAACTGGCCTCGGAGGACGAGTCGGCGGCGGCCATTGCGAGCGAGGCGGCGGCCGCGCTCTACGACCTCAAGATCGTCGAGCGCGCCATAGAGGACCAGGCCGACAACCTGACCCGGTTCCTCGTCATCGGCAAGAACGACTCGCCGAGACGCACGGGCATGGACAAGACCTCGCTCATGTTCGCAACGAAGGACACGCCGGGCGCCCTCTACAGGATGCTCCAGCCCTTCGCCACGCGGGGCATAAACCTGACGAAGATAGAGTCCAGGCCCATGAAACGCAAGTCCTGGCAGTACGTATTCTTCCTCGACCTCGACGGTCACATAACCGACGGGGACATAAGCGAGGCCGTGAGCGAGCTCGAAGGCATGTGCTCGTTCCTGAAACATCTCGGCTCCTACCCGAAAAGCGTATGACAGCAGGGTATTGGCGCCCTTTGTTGATGTACTACCTTATGAAATGTCCGCCTGATTCGTCATTGCCGGGAGCGGCAGGGCCGTGGGCTCGCGGCCACTGCTCATACTGATCTTCGCCGCGGCCCCGGTGACGGAACAGGCAAGCAATCGCACCTTAATCGGATTTCAAGCGGCGGGTGTATGATGATCACCGATACCAAAGACAGGCTTAAACTGCCCGTGCCCGACTACATAGCCTCGCTCGTGCCCTATCCGCCGGGGAAGCCCATCGAGGAGCTGGAGCGCGAGCTCGGCATAAGCGGCTCCATCAAGCTTGCGAGCAACGAGAATCCGTTAGGGCCGTCGCCCAGGGCCATCGAGGCCGCGGCGCGGGCCGTGAGGGAGGCGCACCGCTATCCCGACGGTTCATGCTTCTATCTCAAGCGCAGGCTCGCCGCCCACCTCGGCGTCGAGACCGGCAACATCATGGTCGGCAACGGCTCCAACGAGATCATAGAGCTGCTCGTCAGGACCTTCGTGAGACCCGGAGACGAGGTCCTCATGGCCGATCCAAGCTTCGCCGTCTACCCGCTGGTGACCCAGGCTGCGGGCGGCGCGGCCGTGCGGGTGGGGCTGAGGGAGATGACCATCGACCTCGACGCCATGGCCCGCGCCCTGACCGGCCGCACGAGGCTCGTCTTCATCGCAAACCCCAACAACCCTACGGGCACAATCGTCACGGCCGCGGCCCTCGACGCCTTCATGGAGCGGGTGCCCCCCGGTGTCGTGGTCTGTATCGACGAGGCCTATTACGAGTACGTGCGAAGCCCGGACTATCCCGACTCGCTTCGCTACATAAAAGAGAGGGCCGTCGTGGTGCTGCGCACTTTCTCCAAGATATACGGCCTTGCCGGTCTCCGCGTCGGCTACGGGGCCGCGCCCGAGGAGATCGTCTCCCTTGTCGAGCGTGTGCGACAGCCCTTCAACGTGAATTCCGTGGCCCAGGCCGCCGCCTGCGCCGCCCTCGACGACAGGGACTTCGTCGAGCGTTCACGGCGGGCAAACGCCGATGGCCTCCAATACCTCTTTGCGGGACTCGCCGAGCTCGGCCTTGAAACGGTCCCCACTGAAGCCAACTTCTTTCTCATAAAAGTCGGCGACGGCAAGCGTCTCTATGAAGAGCTGCTGCGGGAGGGTATCATAGTGAGACCCATGGGCGGATACGGCCTCGGCGAATACATAAGGGTCAACGTCGGCACAAAAGCCGAAAACCACCGCTTACTTTCTTTTTTGAAAAAAAGAAAGTAAGCAAAGAAAAAACGATGAATCTTGTTGGGCGTCGTTGCGCCGCCGGCAGGCAAAGCGGCCCTCAACTTCCTCTCACGCGGGTTCCTTTTTTTGGATTTTGAAGGAGAGGGGGAAAAGAGGGCGTTTGAATCTGTCGGGGGTGAGTTGGTCGCGCGTGGGAGGGCGTCCTTTTCCGGCGATGGGGCTCGTTTTTTGGGGTGTTTGGTGCCGGGTCGGGCCGCAAGGGCGTAACAACCCCGTCCGGCGCGGGCCGACCCGGCGCCGAACACCCGCTTACTTTCTTTTTTTGAAAAAAGAAAGTAAGCAAAGAAAAAACGATGAATCTTGTTGGGCGTCGTTGCGCCGCCGGCAGGCAAAGCGGCCCTCAACTTCCTCTCACGCAGGTTCCTTTTTTTTTGAATTTTGAAGGAGATGGGGAAAGAGGGCGGTTGAACCTGTCGGGGCTGACCCGGCGCCGAACACCCGTCAACGGGCGGCGGCCAGGGTCTGCGCTACGGCGTTTCAGGCAGGCGAAGAGATAAGGGCAGGGGGTGGAGATGATTATCGTCTTGAAGAAAGACGCGACCGAGGAACAGGTGGACCACATCATCGAGAAGATCAAGGAGGCGGGTCTGGCCGTTCACTTGTCGAAGGGCAAGGAGCGGACCATCATAGGCGCCATTGGCGACGAGTCGGCCCTGACCAACCTCCCCATGGAGGTCTTTCCGGGTGTTGAGAAGGTCATGCCCATACTGAAACCCTTCAAGCTCGTAAGCCGCGAGTTCAAGAGCGAGCCCACCATCATAGAGGTGGACGGCGTCACCATAGGGGGGCGGCAGGTGCAGATCATCGCCGGTCCCTGCAGCGTGGAAAGCCGTGAAAGGCTCCTTGACACGGCCCGGGGCGTCAAGGAGGCGGGAGCGCGGCTTCTGCGAGGCGGCGCCTTCAAGCCCAGGACCTCCCCTTACGACTTCCAGGGGCTCGGTGTCGAAGGGCTCGAACTACTCGCCGAGGCCAGAAAGGAGACGGGCCTCCCCATAGTGAGCGAGCTCCTCGACCCGCGTGATACGGGACTCTTCGAGCGCTACGTCGATATAGTGCAGATCGGCGCCCGAAACATGCAGAATTTCAGGCTCCTCACCGAGGTGGGAAAGCTCGGAAAACCGGTGCTCCTCAAGCGAGGGCTGTCGGCCACCATCAAGGAGTTCCTCATGGCGGCCGAATACATAGCTTCCCAGGGCAACCGCGACATCATACTCTGCGAGCGCGGCATAAGGACCTTCGAAACGGCCACGCGCAACACCCTCGACCTGAGCGCCGTGCCCGTGCTCAAGGCCGAGACCCACCTGCCCGTCTTTATCGACCCGAGCCACGCCACGGGAAAGTGGGAGCTCGTGGCCCCGCTCGCCAGGGCGGCCGTGGCCGTCGGAGCCGACGGACTCCTCATCGAGGTGCACTCGGAGCCGGAGGCGGCCATGTGCGACGGCGCGCAGTCGCTCAAGCCCTCGAAGTTCGCCGCCCTCGTGGGCGAGCTGCGGCGCGTCGCCGAAAGCGTGGACAGGACCATCTGACTGTTTCAGGGGATGCCGGGGGCCGGAAGATGCCCGGCCGGCGCGCAAAAAGACCCGGAAAGGTTTTGTTGATATGACGGACGGCAAGGTCTTCTTCGAAAAGGTGACCATCATCGGCGTGGGACTCATCGGAGGCTCCATGGCCATGGCCATGAAGCAAAAGGGCATGGCCGGCTCCATCGTCGGTGTGGGACGGGGACTCGAAAACCTCGAAAAGGCGGTTGAGCTCGGCGCCGTCGATACCTTCACCCACAACATCGAGGACGGCGTCAGGGACGCGGACCTCGTGGTCGTGGCCGTGCCGGTTCTCAAGGTCGTGCCCGTCATCAAGCGCCTTGCAGGCTCGCTCAAGCGCGGCGCCATAGTCACCGACGTGGGCAGCGTAAAGCGGGCCATAATCGACGACGTGGAAGACGAGCTTCCCGAGGGGACGTACTTCGTGCCGGGCCACCCCATAGCCGGCACCGAGCACTCGGGCGTCGGGGCCGCCTTCCCCGAGCTCTTCAAGGACCGAAAGTGCATACTCACGCCCACGGAGAGGACCTCGCAGCATGCGCTCGGCAAGATACAGGCCCTCTGGACCGAGATGGGCTCGGTGGTGGTCATCATGGACCCCGTCACCCATGACCGCGCCCTGGCGGCCATAAGCCACCTGCCCCATATCATCGCGTACTCGCTGGTCAACACGGTGGCCGACGTGGAGCGTTACGAGGAGGACATCTTAAGCTACTCGGCCGGCGGATTCCGCGACTTCACGCGCATCGCATCGAGCTCCCCGGAGATGTGGAGCGACATATGCGCCATGAACCGCGACTTCATACTCGACATGCTCGGAAGCTTCAAGAAACGCATCGAGTCCATGGAAGAACTCATAGAGAAAGGCGACCTCAAGGCCCTGAGGGAGGACTTCGAGCGGGCCAAGTCCATAAGGGACTCGCTCGTCAGGGGCGAGCGCCCCGGGGCCGTATGACGAAGGGGGCGGGTACGAACTCCGGCGCAGTCACGGTGACCGCCGCCGGGCCTCTTCGCGGCGAGGTGAGCGTTCCGGGCGACAAGTCCATCTCCCACAGGGCCGTGCTCCTCGGCTCCATCGCAACCGGCGAGACGGTCGTCGAGAACTTCCTCGAGGGCCGGGACAACATGAGCACGCTGCGCGCCTTCGAGGCCATGGGCGTTCGCTTCAGGCGCGAGGGCGGTGGAAGGCTCACCGTCGGGGGCGTGGGCCTCCGCGGTCTCGCCGAGCCCGGCGACGTCATAGACGCCGGCAACTCCGGCACCACGGCGCGGCTCCTCACCGGCCTTCTCGCCGGCCAGCACTTCTTCTCGGTCATCACGGGCGACGCCTCGCTCCGGCGCCGTCCCATGGGACGGGTGGTGACGCCGCTGCGCTCCATGGGCGCGGCCATAGAGGGACGGCGGGGAGGGGAGCTGCTGCCCCTGGCCGTAAGCGGCCGCCCCCTCAGGGGCATGGAGTACGCCGCACCCGTGGCCAGCGCCCAGCTCAAAAGCTCGCTGCTCCTGGCCGGCCTCACGGCCGAAGGCGTCACGGCCGTAACCGAGCCCATGAAGAGCCGCGACCACACCGAACGCTTCCTCGCGCGCTTCGGCGCCGACATCGAAGTCGACGGCCTCACCGTGAGGGTGAGGGGAGGGCGGGAGCTTACGGGCTGCGAAGTGACGGTGCCGGGAGACATATCCTCGGCCGCCTTCCTGCTCGTAGCCGCGCTGATCACGCCGGGCTCGGACCTTCTCGTAAGGAATGTGGGCGTAAACCCCACGCGCACCGGCATCCTCGACATACTGGGGAAGATGGGAGCCCGTATCGAGACATCGGAGCTGCGCGATGAGGGCTTCGAGCCCTCGGCCTCCATACGCGCAAGGACATCGAAGCTTCACGGCGCCGCCATAGGCGGCGCCGAGCTGCTGCCCGCCATCGACGAGTTCCCCGTCATATGTGTGGCCGCGGCCCTGGCCGAGGGGGTGACCGTCATAAGCGGCGCTTCCGAGCTTCGCGTGAAGGAGAGCGACAGGATAGCCGTCATGGCCTCGGCGCTCTCCTCCCTCGGCGTAAAGGTGGAAGAGCGCAGCGACGGACTGGTGATCGAGGGCGTGGGCTCAGGGCGCGGCGCCCTCGGACACGCCCGCATCGACAGCCGCGGCGACCACCGCGTGGCCATGGCCATGGCCGTCGCCGGTCTGGCAAGCCCCGGCGGCGTGACAATCGACGACGCGGACTGCGCCGACGTATCCTTCCCGGGCTTCTTCGACCTGCTCGAAGAGATTGGGGGCTGACGGACGTGACCGGTAAAAAAAGGCCCGTCATAGCCGTCGACGGCCCGAGCGGCGTGGGCAAGAGCACGACGAGTTCGCTCCTTGCCCGGCGCCTCGGCCTCGACTACGTGGACACGGGGGCCATGTACAGGGCCGTCGCCGTCGCCGCCGCCGATGCGGCCGTCGACATCGACGACGACGCGGCGCTCGAGGCCTTCTGTGAAGGCCTCGACATCACCTACGACGGCCGCAGCGGCAAGACGTTCGTAAACGGCGAGGACTTCTCCTCCAGGATCCGCGAACACCACGTGGGAGAGCTCGCCTCGAAGACATCGGCCAGGGCGCCCGTGCGCCGCATGCTCACGGCGCTCTTTCGCCGCATCGCCTCCGGCGGCGGGGTGGTCATGGAGGGACGCGACATAGGCACCGTCGTGCTGCCCCACGCGGACTTCAAGTTCTTTCTCACGGCCGACCCGGCCGAACGCGCCAGGAGAAGACACGCGGAGATGGCCGGAAAGGACGCCGCCCCGGACCTCGACAGCGTGAGGGCCGCCATAATGGAGCGCGACGCAAGGGACGCCTCCCGCGCCGACGCCCCGCTTCTCAAGGCCGACGACGCCGTGCTCCTGGACACCACCGCCATCGACGCCGAGGCCGTCGTGGCGAAGATGATCGAAGTTATAGAGAAAGGACGGCCGTCTTGGAGATAATAGTGGCAAGGGCCTCGGGCTTCTGCTTCGGCGTGAAGCGGGCCATAAACCTCGCCGAGAAACGCTCCGCCCTCGGCGACGGCGAGATATATACGCTGGGGCCGATAATACACAACCCACAGGTCGTGAAGAGGATGGAAGAGATGGGGGTGCGCGTGAAGTCGAGCGTCGGCGAGATAGAGGGCGGCACCGTCATAATAAGAAGCCACGGCGTCACCTACGAAGACCTCAAGGCCGCCTCGTCCAAGGGGCTCGAGGTGCTCGACGCCACCTGCCCCTTCGTCAAGAAGGCCCAGGCCCTCGTCTCCTCGCTCTCGGGGGAGGGCTACTTCGTCGTCATAGTGGGAGAGAAGGAGCACCCCGAGGTCAAGGGGCTCGTCAGCTACGGCGGCGGCGATATCATGGTGGCAGGCTCCGCCGGGGATCTCGACGGCATGGCGCGGAAAAAGAAGATCGGCATCGTGGCCCAGACCACGGTCCCGCACACGAAGCTCGTAGAGGTGACGGGCCGGTGCCTGGCCCTGGCACAGGAGATCAAGGTCTACAACACCATATGCGACGCCACGAGCGTGCGCCAGCGCGAGAGCATCGAGATAGCCCGTGAGGTGGACTGCATGTTCGTCGTGGGCGGGCGCAACAGCGCGAACACCAGGCGCCTGGCCGAGGTGTGCCGCTCCATCCGGCCGTCCACCCATCACATAGAGGTCGCCTCCGAGATCGAGCCCCGCTGGATCGAGGGCGCCGGAAAGGTGGGGGTGACGGCCGGCGCCTCCACGCCCCAGTGGATAATCAGGGAGGTCGTCGACAGGATCGCCTCCATCGGCGCCGGAGGACGGTAAGGGTACAAACCGTTACTTTCCTTGAAAAAAAAGTCTCTTAATTGATTTGCACTTTGCCTGCTACTGTGGTATCGTGACAGATATAAACAACAAATCAGGGGGATTGACTTGATGATGGTTGACGAGGAGAAGTCTCAGGGAGAGGGCCTTGAGACCAATTTTGCAAAGCTCTTCGAGAGCAGCGTCCAGGAGATAAAGGTCGGCGATGTCGTAACCGGAAGGGTTATTCAGATATTGGACGATACGGTCATGGTCGACATCGGCTCCAAGTCGGAGGGACGGGTGCGTCTCGACGAGTTCAAGGGGCCCGACGGCAAGCCCACCATCAAGGAGGGCGACGAGATCAAGGTCCTGCTCCTGAAGTGGGAGGACGAGAACGGTTTCGCCGTGCTCTCCAAGACCAAGGCCGATCAGCTCAAGGTCTGGGACGAGATAGTCGAGCGCTTCGACAAGGGAGAGAACATAGAGGGCGTCATCTCTCAGAAAATAAAGGGCGGTTTCTACGTGGACATCGACGGCGTCACCGCCTTCCTGCCCAACTCGCAGGTGGACCTCAAGCCCGTCAGAAACCCCGACGACTACATAGGCAAGAGGTTCGAGTTCAGGATACTCAAGTACAGCCGCCGCAAGAACAACGTCATCGTCTCGCGCCGCAAGATACTCGAGGAGGAGCGCGAGAGGCTGCGCGCCGAAACGCTCTCGAAGCTCGAGGAGGGCATGATCATGAAGGGTGTGGTCAAGAACATCACCGACTACGGCGCCTTCGTGGACCTGGGCGGCATAGACGGCCTCATACACCTGACCGACATGTCGTGGGGCAAGATAACCCACCCCTCCAACATACTGAGCGTCGGCGACGAGGTGAACGTGAAGGTCCTCAAGTTCAACCGCGAGGACGAGAAGATATCGCTGGGGCTTAAGCAGACCATGCCAGACCCCTGGCTCACGGTCGACGAAAAGTACAGCGTCGGAGACCGCGTGGAGGGACGGGTCGTCAACATCACCGACTACGGCGCCTTCGTGGAGCTCGAGGAGGGGCTCGAGGGTCTCGTCCACATCTCCGAGATGTCGTGGACCAAGATCCGCCATCCCTCGCAGAAACTCAAACCCGGGGACCGCGTGGAGGTCATGATCCTCAACATAGACGCCGCGAACAGGCGCATATCGCTGGGACTGAAGCAGGTGGAGCCCAACCCCTGGGACGAGATCGTGCGCAAGTACCCCAAGGGCTCCATAGTGAGGGGTGTGGTCAAGAACATCACCGATTTCGGCGTCTTCGTGGGCGTGGAGGAGGGTATTGACGGCCTCATCCACATCTCCGACCTCTCGTGGAAGAAGGTCAAGCACCCCTCGGAGCTCTTCACCAAGGGCCAGGAGGTGGAGGCCATGGTGCTCAACATAGACCGCGACGCCGAGCGCTTTTCGCTGAGCACCAAGGCCGTGGAGGCCAATCCCTGGGAAGGTGTCGAGGAGCGCTACAGACCCGGCATGATCGTCGAAGGCGTAGTCACGGGCCTGGCCGACTTCGGGGCCTTCGTCGAGATCGAGGACGGCCTCGAGGGGCTCGTTCACGTCTCCGAGCTCAACAGGGGCAGGCAGCAGTGCGGCGACATCAAGGTGGGCGACCACGTGGCGGTCGAGGTCCTCAACGTGGCCCCGCTGGACAGGAAGATCGCCCTGAGCATACGCGACGTGCTCGTCGAGCCCGAGCAGGAGCAGGCCGAGGCCGAGACGGAGGCGGCCGGGGAGGAAGACGCCGAGTCCTAAGGGAGCCGTCCCCCGGTGCGCACCTGCGCTGCGGACCCGGCGTAGCCGACGATGAGAAAGCCCGGATTCGTCAAGAACCTGCTGGCCGCGGTGGGCGCCGCCTTCGTGGCGCTGCTCGTGCTGTCCGTACTCGTGGCGGTCGTCACCGGCGGCGAGGGCGGCTTCGGAGACAAGGTCGCCGTCGTGACAATCGAGGGGCTCATAGCCGACTCTACGGAGACGACGAGGCTCCTCGGTGAGCTCGCAAGGCGCGACGACGTGAAGGCCGTGGTCCTGAGGATAAACTCGCCGGGCGGAGGCGTGGGCCCCTCACAGGAGATACACCGCGAGGTCCAGAAGCTCAAGCAGAAAAAGAAGGTCGTCGCCTCCATGGGGGCGCTCGCCGCTTCGGGCGGCTACTACATCGCCTCGGCGGCCCACATGATCGTCGCCAATCCCGGCACCATAACGGGCAGCATCGGCGTCATAATCGAGTTCGTCAACGCCAGGGAGCTGCTCGCCAGGATCGGCCTCAAGGGGGTCGTCATCAAGAGCGGCCCCTTCAAGGACGCGGGCTCGCCGGTCCGCGAGATGACCGACGAGGAGAAGAGGCTGCTCCAGGCCGTGGTCGACGACGTGCATAGCCAGTTCGTCGACGCCGTGGCCGAGGGCAGGGGACTTGAGCGGGCCGAGGTGGAAAAGCTCGCCGACGGCCGCATCTTTTCAGGACTCCAGGCAAAGGCCCTGGGCCTTGTGGACAGGCTCGGAAACCTGAGCGACGCCGTAAGGCTCGGCTCCGAGCTCGCCGGAATCTCCGGCGAGCCGTCCGTCATCTACCCCGACCGCCGTCTCGGCGGTCTGTGGCGGGCCCTGCTCGGCGACGGCGCCTCGGCTCTCGCCCGCTACCTCGGCTTCGGCGGCGGAGGCCTCCGCATCCTCTACCTCATGGGCCGCCACAACTCCTTCGGCGTCGGCTGAACCGCGCCGGCCCGGGACCGGCCGACCGTCACCGCCGGTGGGGACGCCGGACGCATCCCTTGCGAGCGACCCTGAGAGCACGATCTTCTCACACTTCGAGGGCCGGGCGACTTGTTCTTGTTTGGAGTCTTCTTGAAGAAGAGGGGGGAAGAAGCCGTACGAGGCTTCGCAGGTCCCGGCAAGCCGCCTTCGCCACGGCAGGTACGGTTCTTAATCAAGCAGGAGGGGTCTTATGACCAAAAGCGAACTTATCGAGGCGGTATCCTCCAAGGTTGAGAATTTCTCGCGCAAGGACATCGAGGTCATCGTGGACACGCTCTTCGGGAGCATGACCGAAAGCCTGGCAAAGGGCGAAAAGATAGAAATACGGGGCTTCGGCAGCTTCAAGGTCAAGGAGCGCGACGGCCGCGTGGGCCGCAACCCCAAGTCCGGCGAATCGATCTACATAGAATCCAAACGGGTACCCTTCTTCAAGGCGGGAAAAGAACTCAAGGAGAGGGTCAACAGGTAGACGCCCCGCCCCCGCGTGGTGCTCGCGGGTCCTGGAGGAAGAGTCCTCGCCCTTTACCAATCTCTTGCCGCTGCGAGGCCCCCATGCGGCGTGTCTACCGGGAAGGCCGAGTGTCAGGCTATGAAGCAGTTATGGGCCCCCTGGCGCCTTCAATACATCGCTGAGGCCGACAGGCAGCCGCCTCGATGCATATTCTGCGACGCGGCGTCGGCCGGCCCGCCTGGTTCCGACGGACTGGTGCTGCGCCGCGAGGCGCTCGCAACGGTCATGCTCAACAAATACCCCTACAGCAACGGCCACATCCTCATCGCCCCCGCAAGCCACAAGGCCGCCGTCGAGGACCTCGACGGCGACGAGTCGGCCTCGCTCTTCAGCCTCGTCCAGAGGTCCGTCTCCGTGCTCAAGGAGGCCTTCAGCCCCGACGGCTTCAACATAGGCATGAACCTCGGCAACGCGGCCGGCGCGGGCATCGAGGACCACCTCCATGTGCACGTCGTTCCGCGCTGGGGCGGTGACACAAACTTCATGCCCGTGCTCGCCGACACGCGCGTCATCCCCCAGCACCTCGAGGAGACGGCCCGCCTGCTCAGACCGCGCTTCGGCGACTGACACCGCTCAACCACGCCGGGGGAGACTTTCTGCAGAAGGGCCATAGGCCCCACGTTCTCCCCGCGGCGCCCTCGTATGTCATTCGGCTGCTTGGCGGTCCTCCGGAGGTTCGGCCCGCGCCAGGCGGGATTTTTTACGCCTTTGCGGCCCGAACCTCCGGAGGACCGCCCCGCCTGGCGGCTGATGCGGGCAAGACACCCCCTTCAAAGACTTTCAGTTCCCTGCGGATCACCCCGATTTTGCTTGCAAAACCGGGATGATCCGCAGGGCGTTAAAAGTTTTTGGAGGGAGTCTGAGGGAACCTTTTTACAAAAAGGTTCCCTCAGTGCTTTTTTGCTTGACAACCCCATGCGTTTGTATTAAAAGGGACGCTCCAAAAACAAACCACACCACTTCCGTGACTGACGGGGAATAAGGTGGGGCACCACCGGGGAGCGGAAGTAATAACGAGCCGACCGTCTGGGCACTAACAACGGAAACAGTCCCATCCTGTTTTTTAGCGCCTTGGACGGTTTTTTTGTCGGCCGGGCTACGGCGCCCGAGTCCCCGCCAGGCGGGACGGCGCCCGTGTTCACGAGTAAGCAAAGAGGAGGTTGTACCCATGTCTGAAAAGATTATCTACACGGCCGTGGACGAGGCTCCCATGCTCGCCACCCACTCGCTGCTCCCCATAATAAGGGCCTATGCGGCCAAGGCCGGGATCGAGGTCGAGACAAAGGACATCTCCCTTGCCGGCAGGATACTGGCAAACTTCCCCGAATGCCTCACCGAGGAACAGAGGGTGCCCGACGACCTCGCCCTCCTCGGCGAGCTCGTCAAGAAGCCGGAGGCCAACATCATAAAGCTGCCCAACATCAGCGCTTCCGTGCCCCAGCTCAAGGCGGCCATAAAGGAACTCCAGAGCCAGGGCTACAACGTGCCCGACTACCCTGAGGAGCCCAGGGACGACAAGGAGCGGGAGATCAAGGCCCGCTACGGCAAGGTGCTCGGCAGCGCCGTCAACCCCGTGCTCAGGGAGGGGAACTCGGACCGCAGGGCCGCAAAGGCCGTAAAGGACTACGCCAGGAAGAATCCCCACCGCATGGCCCCCTGGAGCCCCGACTCCAAGGCCCACGTGGCCCACATGAGCGGCGGCGACTTCTTCGGCGGCGAGAAGTCCACGACCGTGCCCGAGGCCACGGAGTTCAGGATAGAGTTCGTCTCCGACGACGGCGGGACGACGGAGCTGAGAAAGAGCGCCCCCCTTCTCGCCGGCGAGGTCATCGACGCCTCGGTCATGAGCCGCAAGGCGCTGAGGGACTTCCTCGCCGAGCAGATCGAGGACGCCAGGCAGCGGGACGTCCTCTTCTCCATACACCTCAAGGCTACGATGATGAAGGTCTCCGACCCCATCATCTTCGGCCACGCCGTCTCGGTCTACTTCAACGACGTCTTCGAGAAGTACGCCGACCTCTTCGCCGAGCTCGGCGTCAACCCCAACAACGGTCTCGGCGACCTCTACGCCAAGATAGCGGCGCTGCCCGAAGACAAGAGGGCCGAGATAGAGGCCGACATCAAGGCGTGTCTCGAGAAGGGGCCCGACATCGCCATGGTCAACTCCGACAAGGGCATCAC
This sequence comes from Deltaproteobacteria bacterium, assembly GCA_011375175.1. Taxonomy (NCBI): domain Bacteria; kingdom Pseudomonadati; phylum Myxococcota; class Myxococcia; species Deltaproteobacteria bacterium. The sequence goes on from DRME01000078.1 coordinate 25,841, forward strand.
CAACCTCCACGTGCCGAGCGACGTTATCATAGACGCCTCCATGCCGCCCATGATCCGTGACGGCGGCAAGATGTGGGGGCCCGACGGCCGGCTCCACGACGCCAAGGCCGTCATCCCCGACAGGAGCTACGCCGGCATCTACCAGGCCGTCATAGACGACTGCAAGAAGAACGGCGCCTTCGACCCGGCCACCATGGGGAGCGTGCCCAACGTGGGACTCATGGCCCAGAAGGCCGAGGAGTACGGCTCCCACGACAAGACCTTCCAGGCCCCGGGAAGCGGCGTCATCCGCGCCGTCGACCCATCGGGCAAGGTGCTCCTCGAACAGAGGGTGGAGGAAGGCGACATATTCCGCATGTGCCAGACAAAGGACGCGCCCATACGCGACTGGGTGAAGCTGGCCGTCACCAGGGCCAGGGCCACCGGCGCTCCCGCCGTCTTCTGGCTAAACGAGCAGAGGGCCCACGACAGGCAGCTCATCGCCAAGGTCGAGCGCTATCTCGAGGACCACGACACCGAGGGGCTCGACATCAGGATCATGGCTCCCGTCGACGCCATGCGTTTCTCGCTGGAGCGCATAAGGGAGGGCAAGGACACCATATCGGTGACCGGCAACGTCCTTCGTGACTACCTGACCGACCTCTTCCCCATACTCGAGCTCGGCACGAGCGCCAAGATGCTCTCCATCGTGCCGCTCATGAACGGCGGAGGCCTCTTCGAGACCGGAGCCGGCGGCTCGGCGCCCAAACACGTCCAGCAGTTCCTCCAGGAAGGGTACCTGCGGTGGGACTCGCTGGGCGAGTACCTGGCGCTTGCCGAGTCGCTCCACCACCTGGCGCGCTCCTTCGACAACAAGAAGGCCGAGGTGCTGGCCTCGGCGCTCGACAAGGCCAACGGTCTCATACTGGAGAACAACAGGACGCCGGCGAGAAAGCTCGGAGAACTCGACAACAGGGGGAGCCACTTCTACCTGGCCCTGTACTGGGCCCAGGCCCTGGCCGACCAGAGCGACGACCCCGAGCTCCGGGAGTGTTTCGCCGAGGTCGCCCGCAAGCTCTCCGACAACGAGCGGAAGATCCTCGACGAGCTTGTCGGCGCCCAGCGAAAGCCACAGGACATAGGCGGCTACTATCATCCCGACCCTGAGAAGACCTCGAAGGCCATGCGCCCGAGCGACACTCTCAACGCCATAATCGACTCGATTTAGTCCCGACGGCGGCCGGGCCGCCGGTTGAAACGTCCCCCGCCACCGCGGGGGTATCCGGCACGGCCGGCCGCCGAGCCGCCGCCGGGCAGAACAAGGGAGGTTGAAAGATGCAGCTTACAGGTCTACTTTGGGGCCGCAAGCTCTTAAGCCGTGTCGACTTTCCGGCGGCCGAGGTGCTCGGTCCCGAGGCGAGCGTCGACGAGATCAAGGACCTCATCGCGCGGGCCGGAGAGGTCTTCATAAAGCCCGTATTCAAGGGCGGCGTGGGCAAGAAGGGCAAGTCCGGGCTCATCGGCCGGGCAAAGGACATCGCCACGGCCCTCAAGGAAAAGGAGCGCCTCTACTTCGTGGAGCACCGCTTCGCCAACCAGACGGCCAAGGCCGACGGCGTGACCTTCGAGGGAGGGGTGCCGGCAAACCACGAGGTCTACTTCTCCATAACCGACTCGACGGTCTACAGGGCCCCGACCATGACCATCACCCACCACGGCGGCGTGGACATCGAGGAGCTCCCGGCCGACAAGCTCGCCCAGGTCCCCTTCGACCCGCTCACCGGGCTCAAGAGCTTCCACGTCTCCAACGCCCTCCAGGAGCTGGGCGCGCCCAGGGAGATCATAAGCCCCCTGGTGCAGAACCTTCCCAAGCTCTGGGACCTCTTCAACAACTACGGCATGAGCATGATAGAGCTCAACCCCATACGCATGAGCCCCAACAATAAGGGACGGCTCGTGCCCGTGGCCTGCGACTTCAAGTGCTCCTTCGACATAGACGACCCGGCCTGGAAACGCCTTGAACTGCCGGCCCACCTCTTCGCCTCCGACTACTCGGAGTTCGAGCAGGAGATAAACCAGCTCCGCACCTACCAGGGGCAGAGCGACGTCTTCGTCATGAACCCCCACGGCACCATAACGGCGCCCACCTTCGGCGGCGGCGCAAACGCCCTGGTCACCGAGCTCCTGGGCGAACGGGCCACGATATCGTCCGACTTCGGCGGCAACCCGCCCTACGAGAAGATGAAGCAGATAGCCCGGATATGCTTCAAGTACTGGCTCGCCCAGAGCAACGTGCTCTTCATCATAGGCGGCAAGGCCAACAACACCGACATCTACGAGACCTTCCGCGCCATGGCCGACGCCCTGCGCGAGCACTTCAACACCTACGGCCCCACGCCGCTCTACGTCGTCGTGGGCCGCGGAGGACCGAACCTGGTGCGCGGCATGGCCTATCTGCGCGACACGCTCGACAACCTGAAGCTGCCCTACCGGATGTTCGGTCACGACAGCGCAATGAGCGAGGTCGTGAACTACGCCATAAAGGTCGACGACTGGATGGCCTCCGAGGGCCGCAGGCTCTTCGAGGAGAGGGCGGCGCAGGTCTGAGTCCACGGCTCATCGAGTCTATGACTCATCGAGTCCCCGGCTCATCGGGTCCCCGGCTCGCCGGGCGGACGCAAACGCGAAGAAAAGGACGAGAGAGAACCATGCATAAGAAAGGCATCGAAAAATTCCCTTACTACGTGGGCATAAACTCGCTGGCCGAGGTGGCCACCAGGGAGGACCGGGTATGCGTGCTCAACATACTCGGCGGCGAGAGCCGCACGGTCACTCCCACAAGCCACGCCTTCTCGGGCGGCAACGTCGTATTCGGCACCAGTCCCGGCCGCTCGGGCCAGGTGCTCGAGACCCCCATAGGCGACATACCGGTCTACAACTCCATCAAGGAAGGACGCAAGGCGGGCCACAACTTCAACACCGCCGTCATATACCTTCCGCCCGCGGGCGTGAAGGACGGTGTGGCCGAGGCGGTGCGCCACAACCCGGACCTTAAGAAGGTGATAATCATCACCGAGAAGGTCTCGGTCAAGGACGCCCGCACCATCAGGGCCATATGCCAGGCCAACGGCGTCGACGTCTTCGGCGCCAACTGCCTCGGCGTGGCCGACGCATGGAACGGCGTGCGCATAGGCGGGGCCCTGGGCGGCAGCAAGCCCGAAGAATCGCTGGTCAAGGGCTCGGTGGCCATCTACTCCAACTCCGGCAACTTCACCACCACCATCGCCGTCTATCTGCTCACCAAGGGATGGGGCACCACCACGTCCATATCGAGCGGCAAGGACGTCTACATACACTTCGCCCCCCGCGAGTTCTTCAACGCCCTCGACAACGACGAGCGCAGCAAGGCCGCCGTCATATACGTCGAGCCCGGCGGCTACTACGAGCACGGCCTGCAGATAAACAAGCCCACCGTTGCGTGCGTCGTGGGCCGCTGGAAGGCGAGGCTCACCAAGGCCTGCGGCCACGCCGGAAGCCTCGCGGGCTCGGGAGACGACGCGGCGGCCAAGGAGAAGTGGTTCATGGAGTACTTCGGCGTGGACGGCATCTACACGCCGGAGAACCCGGTCTTCACGGCCAGGGGCGCCGTCGTGACCAACATCGCCCACATACCCGAGGCCCTCACCAGGGTCATGGAGCTCAACGGCGTGGAGCCCGACTTCGAGCCCAAGGGCGACCTCTCGCTCAAGTGCTGGTTCGCCGGCGACGCGGGGCTGCCGATCCCGAAGGAGATAGCCGTCGAGCCCGTCGAGGCCGTGGCGCCATACAACGAGCAGATCGAGGCCGTCAACAGGCTCATCGGCGCCCAGTATCCGCGCCAGTCCATGAAGGACGCCTCCGGCGCCTCCATGATGGACCCCAAGACCCAGGTCTCCAAGATCCACGGCGTCTCCATACTGGACGCCTCCAAGCGCTCGCTCGAGGAGAACCTGGTGCTCTCGCTCCTGAAGGGCTATCCCGACGAGGGGGGCAGAAAGCTCGCCAACACGGCCTTCAACGCCTACGTGAACCACCACGGCGACGGCGCGGCCGCGGCGGCCGACGCCGCGCGCGAGGCCGGGAACTCGCCCAACACGGTCATCTCGTCGGCCGTCTCCATAATGGGCAAGGGCAAGGTGGCCGGGGCCCTCGCCGCTTCCGAGCTCCTGCTCGACCTCTTCCAGCACTCGGGGCTCAAGGACCCCTCCGCCGACTTCGACTTCTCGGGACGGCTCTCCTCGCTGACCGACGAGCACAAGCGCCTGCTCACGGCCTCCGGGCCGTGCCGCCGCGCCGAGGTGCTCTCCAAGGGCATCGAGGCCTCGGGCGTGAGATCGGTCTTCATCGACTTCGTGAAGGAGGCCTCGGCGGGCAATCCCGCCTCGCAGGCCCTGCTCGCCGCCATATGGGCCACCCTTGCCTGGAAGCCGCTCATGGCCAAGGCCATAAGCACGGCGACCTTCACGGCCCTGCCCTGGTACTCGCGTCTCTTCTCGACCATCGTCGGCTGCAGCGTGCCCGCCGACAGACACGGGGAAGGGACCTTCATGGGCGTGTCGGACGAGGAACTCGCCGCTTCCTGGACCTTCACGGAGACGGCCTTCTTCGCCCTCACGGGCAGGCGCCCCGCGGAGAACGAGATCTTCGAGTTCTCCACCCTCATGGGCCTCATCATCACCAACGGCCCCGGCACCATATCGGCCCAGGGCTGCAAGGGCGCCGTTAGCGCCGACGGCCCCGAGGACACGAGGCGGGTGCAGATAAACAAGGCCTTCACCGGCTTCCTCACCCACACGGGCTTCGCCCACGGAGGAAACGGCTACGAGGCCATCGCCTTCCTCATGGAGCGCTTCAAAGGCAGGGGGCTCAAGGACCCCTCCGACAGGTCCCACGGCGTGGACCTCAAGGCCGTGGCCGACGAGTACGCCCGGTGGTACAGCCAGTACAAGGCCGAGCAGAAGGCCGTGGGCAACATCAACTACATGAAGATCCCCTGCATCAACCATCCGGTCTTCAAGGGCAAGCCCGTCAACTACGACCCCCGCGAGCGCTTCGTGAGCGAGCTCTTCGAGGAAAAGGGCATATACAACGTCTTCCTCGACTTCTACCAGACGCTCGTGAAGTCGCTCTACGAGGCCAAGGTGACCAGGAACGTCTACTGCGTCAACGTCGACGCCGTCATCGCCGTCGTGCTCCTCAAGATGGTGTGGGAGGCCTACGAGGCCGGCGAGATCGCCGACGGGGACGTGGAGACGGCGGCCTTCACCACCTTCCTCTTCGGAAGGATGATAGGCTGCGCCGCCGAGATAGACGACCACATAAACAGGGGACGCAACATGGATACCAGAACGCCGGCCTCCCGGTGCAGCTACGTGGGCTGAGCAGGGCCGGCCTGTGCGGGCGCGAGGGGAAGACCAGGGGGTCTTCCCCTTTTTTTGCCTTCCACGCCGGGGCGCCGCCTCTATAACCCCTTGAATTTTCGACCACCCTGCTGTAAAATCTTTCATTTGACAAGGGTCCTGCCATGGTATAACTTATTGAGGTAAGGGCCCGGTGAGCCTGCCGGCCGAACCGCCAAGGAGGTGGAAAATTGAGCGCGCTTGATAGTATCAAGGAGCACAGGAATCTCTTTGTCCTCGCCGTCGCGGCGGCGCTGGCGGTGCTGGTCGCCGTCGTGGTCTTCACCGGCCCGGCTCCCCGGCAGCCCCAGCCCGGCGGCGGCACCCTTGCGGTATCAAAGCGCATAAAGATTGACATTCCGCCCGAACCGGCCCGGCCGGTGAAAGAGCCGGAGAAGAAGGTCGAGCCCGAAAAGACCGTCAAGGCCCCGGCCTACAGGCCGGCGCCGGCAAAGGAGCCCGCGGTCACGCCGAAGAGGAAGGTCGCCGGGAAGCTCGCCTCCAGGGCGCCGGCCGCGAAGAAGCCCGGGGCCGGCGCGACCCCGGCCGAGGGCAAGGGGCGCTACGCCGTCAACCTCGCCTCCTTCCTCTACAAGCCAGAGGCCATGGACGTGATGAGCAGCCTCAAGGCGGCGGGACACAACGCCTACGTCACCGAGTTCGTAAAGGACGGCCAGAGATGGTACAGGGTGCGCGTCGGCTTCTTCGCCTCCCGCGACGAGGCCGCCAAGGCCGGGAAGAGACTCTCCGAGGAGTTCAGACTGCCCGGCGCCTGGGTCGTCAAGCCGTCCGAGTCCGAAAGAAAGGCCCACGGGGGATGACCCCGCCTCTGTGCACGAGGACTTCCCCGACCCCTCAGGACCTTTGACGGCCGCGTTCCTCCACAGGGGCGGGAGTCGCGGGGACGCCGAAGCTCTCCGGCGGGGATCCCGACGGGACCGCGGGGCGAAGTCCCATTCGGGGCGAAGTCCCATTCGGGGCGAAGTCCCATTCGGGACGAAGTCCCATTCGGGGAAAAGCCCCTTTCATGGATATCTTACACCGGTGGTCGATATGGAAAGAACCGAGAGCAAGGGGGAGAGATACGTCTTCATCGAGACCTTCGGCTGTCAGATGAACGAGAGCGACTCGGAGCGCATGCTCGGCTATCTGGCGGCCGAGGGCTATCGCGCCGCCGACGGCCCGGAGCGGGCCGACCTGATCCTCATAAACACCTGTTCCATACGGGACAAGGCCGAGCAGAAGGTCTACAGCACGGCGGGCCGCTTCAGGAGGCTCAAGCGCAGCAGGCCGGGAGTCGTCATAGGGCTTGCAGGCTGTGTGGCCCAGCAGCTCGGCGAGAAGGCCCTGCGGCGCATGGACTACGTGGACCTCGTCTTCGGCCCCCACAACGTCCATCGCATAGGTGAGCTCGTGGACCGCGTGCGCGGCGGCGAGAGAGTGGCGGCCGTGGAGCTGAGCGAAGGGATCGAGGACGACGAGTTCCGCGCCTACTCGCTCGAGAGGTCGGCGGTGAGGGCCTTCGTGCCCATCATGCGGGGCTGCGACAACTTCTGCACCTACTGCATCGTCCCCTATGTGAGGGGCCGCGAGGCGAGCAGGCCATCGGCCCACATAATCGACGAGATACGAAGGCTCGCGGCCGGCGGTGTGCGCGAGGTCACCCTCATAGGCCAGAACGTAAACTCCTACGGCGAGCGTTCGGGCGGCGACACAACCTTTCCGCAACTGCTCAGGCTCGTAGCCTCGGTGGAGGGCGTGGAGCGCATACGCTTTGTCACGTCCCATCCCAAAGACATCTCCGAGGAGCTGATAGGGCTCTTCGGCGAGGAGCCGAGGCTCTGCCGCCACCTCCACCTGCCGGTCCAGTCGGGATCGGACCGGGTGCTGGAGCGGATGGGGAGGGGATACACGAGGGCCCGCTACATGGCCGCCGTGGAGCGCATAAGGGCCCTCTATCCCGACATGGCCCTCACCACGGACATCATAGTAGGCTTCCCCGGCGAGACCGACGAGGACTTCCGCGCCACCATGACGCTCGTCGAGGAGGTGGGATTCGACTCCATATTCTCCTTCAGGTATTCGCCCAGGCCCGGCACGGCGGCCGCGTCCTTTCCCGACGCCGTGGACGGCGGGGTGAGCTCCTCGCGCCTTGCGCAGCTACAGGAGCTTCAAAGAGAGATCGCGGCGGAGAAGAACCGGGCCATGGTGGGCCGTACCGTGGAAGTGCTCGTCGAGGGACCGAGCAAGGCGGACCCCTCGGAGTGGACGGGCAGGACCGGGTGCAACAGGGTGGTCAACTTTCCAGGGCCGGGGCTGCGCCGCGGCCTGTTGGTGGACGTAACGATTACCGACGCCTATGCGAACTCCTTGCGGGGGTTCTGCAATGAAAGGAGCGTGTCATGTTTGTGAGGATGAGGGTCTCCGGTCTCACGGTCGACCCGTTCACCAACGCACCCATAATCATACTCAAGGACCTGGAGAACAAGAAGGCGCTGCCCATATGGATAGGGATCCTCGAGGCCAGCGCCATAGCGACCGAGATCGAGAAGATCACCTTTTCGAGGCCCATGACCCATGACCTTATGCGCAACATCCTGGGGTGCGTGGACGCAACGGTCGACAAGGTGGAGGTCAACGACATAAAGGACAACGTCTACTACGCCACCATCCACATGACCGCCGCCGGGGTGACGCACAGGATAGACGCCCGCCCCAGCGACGCCATAGCGCTTGCGCTCAGGACCGAGTCGCCCATATACGTGGACACCAGGGTGCTCGACAAGTCGCGCAAGATCGATCTTTCGGGCGATGCCGGCGCCGGCGGCTCCGGCGGGGAGAAGAGCTCGAAGGAGTGGCTCGACATGCTCGACGCCCTCTCGCCCGAAGACTTCGGCAAGTACAAGATGTAGAAGGCGCCCTGGCCCGGCGCGGCCGGGCCGTTCATTGGGGCGGCTCCGGATCGCCTGCGCAGTCCCGCCGCCCTTTCTTCCCCCTGCGGGGAGGCGTTCCATCCCCCGGCCCCGTGCCGGTATGCCGGGCGGCGGGCGTTCGCCCGTCGGACGTCCGCCGGGACGCCTCTTCCATCGCGCAGTCCGCCGTCGTGTCCGGCCCGCAGCCCCGCCCGCACAAGGGCCGCCTTTGTCGGGAGAATCGATTACGTGGAGGAGAGAGCGAAGCAGTCACTCCGAGGCAGACTCCATGACGGCCTCTTCGTGGAGGAGTACGGCAGGATAGAGAGCTGCCGGGCCGAGCGGTTCGGCACGAGCTTCTCGGTGGCGCTGGTGCACTTCGACAGGGGGGAGGGCGGTCAGCCGGGAGAGCTCGCCTCTTTTCTCAAGGGCGTGCTGCCTCCCATCCTGTCGGTTACGAGGGACTGCGACGTGGCCGGCATGATAGACGAGGAGCGGCTGCTGATGGTGCTGCCCCACACCGACTACTTCGACTCGCTCAACGTGGTCAGGAAGCTGCGCAAGGCGGCCGCCGCCGCGGCGGGCGGGCTCTGCAGGCGCATACACATCTCGCACGCCACCTTCCCCAGGGACGCAAGGGGCTTCGGGGAGCTCGTCGGCGCCGCCGAAAAACGGCTCGCCCAGCGCTCCCGCTCGCTCTGGGAGCGCATGGGCCTGGAGGGAAAACTCTTCTGGGAGATACTGGCGCAGCTCAAGGGCGTGACGAATGAGGGGCTCGACTACGCCTGCTTCGACACCGGCGAGGGACTCGAGTTCCCCACCTCCCTTCTCCAGAGGCTCACCGAGATGGTCATCCAGGAGGTGATCCGCAGTCCCGACAAAAGGGGCATCCTGTACCTCGGTCTCGGCGATACGACGCCCGATCAGCCGATACTCAAGCTCCTGAGGTCCGTTGGAGAGACGGCGACGAGGATATTCGTGGTGAGCAAGGAGGAGGAGATGGACTGGGAGATCACCGGCGCCGTGCCCATCCACATAGGCGACCTGAGGCTGAGCGACACCTTCTTCACGCTCTTTTTCAGCGAGGAGACGGCCTACGCCGTCATCGCAAGCGAAAGCTGGGGAGGCCAGTACTCCTGCTTTCACACCTCCGATCCCTGTCTCGTCGAGGGGCTCATCACCAAGCTCCAGCGCGACTACAACCTCCAGGAGCAGTTCTGAGATGGCCCGCGTCAAGGCGTTACTGGCACTGAGCGACGAGCGCGAGAGGTCGCTCTTCTACGACTACCTCTCGGCCAGGGGCTTCGAGCTCATCGTGGCCTGCGACGGGGCCGAGGCCGTGGAGCTTGCCACGCGGCTGGGCCCGGACCTCGCCATAGTGGACATCAACATGCCCACCATAAACGGCGAGCGCATCTTCCATCTCCTGCGCACAAGCCCCCATGCATCGGGAGTCCACTTCGTCCTCATCGCCGACACCCACGTGGAGCTGAAGGGCTTCAACCAGGCAAGCGATCTCCTCTTTCTCAGGCCGCTCTACCTCGACGAGGTGTACGGCAGGCTCATGCAGATGCTCTCCGCCGGGGAGAGGCGCTCGCGGGGCTCGTCGCAGATAGCGGGCGACCTCGCCTACATGTCGCTTCCCGACCTGCTGCAGATGCTCCAGATGAACCGCCGCGAGGGGGAGCTGCGCATCGAACACGGTTCCACCCGCGGCGTGGTCACCATAAAGGACGGCGACGTATACAACGCCACCTACGGGAACACGGCGGGTGAAAAGGCCTTCTACCGCCTCATGGGCCTCCACGAGGGCAAGTTCGAGTTCGTCTCCCGCCCGGTCACCGAGGGGCGAAGGCTCAGGGGCTCCACCGAGAGCCTCATGATGGAGGGGAGCAGGCAGATCGACGAGCTCGCAAAGCTCATGAAGAGCTTTCCCATCGAGAACTCGCTGGTCAAGGTCAAGGTCGACCCCAAGACCCTCCCCGAGGGCCTGCAGCCGGTCATCTACGAGACGCTCAGCCTTGCTGGCCTCTACCGCAAGGTGAGCGACATCGTGGAGAACGCCTCCCACCCGGACTTCATCGTCTACCAGACGGTGCTCTCGCTCATGAAGAAGGGCATACTCGAGGAGGTGAAGGCCGGCGAGAGCGGTGACGCGCTCATAGAGGCCGCCGACGAGGCGAGAGTGATGGAGCGGATAGCGGAGCTTACGGGCGAGGTGGCGGCGGCCGCGGGTCCCCGCTACAGGCAGCGGGGGCGGGAGAGGACGGCCGGAGTGAAGGCCAAGCTCTTCGTGGCCGCCCCTGGCCCCGGTGTGCTCCACAGCTTCATCGACGCCTGCAAGCCCATGCCCGAGTTCTTCCGCAGCTATAACCGCACGTGCCGGCCCGGCGAGGAGGCGGTCGGCGAGGCCGGGAGCATAAAGCTGCGATGCGGACTGGAGCTCGTGCTCTTTCTCGTCCCCACGGTGGAGCAGATGGGGCCGCTGTGGCGCGCCTTCTCAAGCGACCTGGCGGGGCTCTTCCTCGTGCTCGGCGGCGGGGGAGCGCAAGGGGCGGCGGGCCTCGCCGCCATGAGGAGGGACATCCTTTCGAGGCGGCGGCTGCCGGTGCTGCACATAGTCCGGGCCGACGGCGAAGATGCGTCCGCCGAGGAACTCAGGTCCGCACTGGGCCTCGGGCACTCAGAAGAGCTCCACACCCTCGACCCCCATGCGGCCAACCCGGCCCAGCCGCTCTTCCGGGCCTACTTCGACAGGCTCCTGAGGGAGGAGGCCTTCTGAGAGGGGGAGAGCGAGACGGGGTCATTGCGGGCGGAGCACCATGAGCCCTGCAGCGAAGTGATCCCCTCTTTGCCACGGCCGCGAAGGGGAAGCCGACTGAGGGGGCGGGGGCGCGACGGGACGGGACGTCTGGATGTTTGCTCAAAGGGGGATAACGTGATAGACTTTCATACCCACTCCATGCTCAGCGACGGAGAGCTCATACCCTCGGAGCTCATAAGGCGGGCCGAGGTGGCCGGTTACAGGGGGCTCGTCATAACGGACCACGTGGACGAATCCAACATGGAGTGCGTCATAAGCGGGGTCCTGAAGGTGACGGGGGCGGCGGCCCGCGGGCGCGGGAGGCTGAAGGTCGTGGCCGGCGTGGAGATAACACACGTCCCGCCGTCGAGGATCGCCGCCGCAGTGAGGGAGGCCAGGCGGCTGGGCGCGCGGTTCGTCGTCTGCCACGGCGAGACGCCGGTGGAGCCGGTGGCGCCGGGTACGAATCTCGCGGCCATAAAGGCCGGCGTGGACCTCCTCTCCCATCCGGGGCTCATAACGGAGAGGGCGGCGGCCATGGCGGCCGACAGGGGCGTGGCCCTCGAGCTCACGAGCCGCAAGGGCCACTCGCTGGCCAACGGCCACGTGGCCCGCATGGCCGTAAAGCACGGCGCCCGGCTCGTGGTCAATACCGACGCCCACGGCCCGGCCGACCTCATGGACATGGAGAAGGCCAGGCTCGTCGTCATGGGCGCCGGCCTCGGATCGAGGGATTTCAACAGGATACGAAAAAATGCCGAGAAACTGCTTGAACGTATCGCCCCGTAGGCTCCTCGCCGCCGCCGTGCTGCTCGCCGTGAGCGGCTGCGCGGCGCAGTCCGTGGAGTGGCGGCAGTCGTGGCCCACCTACCTGGCCGACTACGAGCGCCGCAGCGCCTCGGCCCAGCGGCTCGACGTGCCGCTCAGAGCGCTCTGGAGGCGCGACGTGGCGCCGTACTTCGACGTGCTGCACAAGAGAGGAGGTCCCCAGCTCTCGGCCCCGGCGCTTCGGGACGGCTCGCTCTACGTGGGCTCGCTCGACGGCCGTTTCTACCGCTTCGACGCCGCCACGGGGAACCTGCTCTGGGTCTACGAGGCCGGGGCCCCGCTGGAGTCGCCGCCCACGGTCGACGGCGGCCGGGTCTTCTTCGGCTCGGCCGACGGCGTGATGCGCTGCCTCGACGCCGAGACGGGCCGGGAGATCTTCAGCTACGAGGCGAGCTCCGAGGTCATCTCCTCGCCCGTGCGCGCCTCGGACGTCCTCTTCTTCACGTCGTCGAACAACAGGCTCTACGCCGTAGACGCCGGCAGCGGCGAAAAACTCTGGACCTACGACCGGGGCGTGCAGCCGGCGCTCATCCCCCGCTTCTTCGCCTCCCCGGCCCTCGGCGACGGGAGGGTCTTCGTCCTCTTCTCCGACGGCTTTCTCGTCGCGCTCGACGCTTCGAGCGGCAAGCAGTTGTGGACGAGGCGCGTCATAGAGGACCCCCGCCACGCGCCGCCGGCGCGCAGAACGCCGCTTGTGAGGGAGGGGGCCGTCTACGTCGTCGACGGCGGGGGCGCGCTCGTAGCCGTCGATACGGCCACGGGAGAGGAGATCGACCGCATCGGGGGGCTCGGGGTCCGGGACTTCCTCTTCTCCGGCGCTACACTGCTCATAGTGGGCGGCGATACGGCGCTCGCCATGGACGCCGCGACGAAACACGTCTTCTGGAAGAGGCCGCTCGGACCCATGAGGGTCTCCTCGCTCTTTGTCACGGCCGACAAGCTCTTCCTGCTCTACAACAGGGAGCGCTACCCCCTGGGCTGGAAGCGGCTTGCCTGGACCGAGGGCTACGTCGAGGCCCTGAGCATCGAGTCCGGGCGGAGCCTCTGGACGACGAGGCTCGATTCCACCGTCTCGACGGCCGCCGCCGTCTCCGACGGACACGTGGCCCTGCTCACCGACAGGGGAACGCTCCAGGTCCTGGGGGCGAGATGAGGGGCAGGCTCAACATAGCCTTCTACTGGCACATGCACCAGCCCGTCTACAAGGACCCCTTTACGGGCGAGTACATACTGCCCTGGGTCCTCTTCCACGGCACCAAGGACTACTACGACATGGTCGCCATCCTCGAGGACTTCCCCCAGGTCCGCCAGACCTTCAACCTCGTCCCCTCGCTCATAGAACAGCTCGGCGACTACGGCTCCGGCGGGGTGAGCGACAGGGTGCGGAGCGTGAGCGCCATGAAGGCCTCGGAGCTCGGTCCGGCGGCCCGGCGCTTCATCGTGGAGCGTTTCTTCCAGGCCAGCTGGGAGACCATGATAAGACCCTTTCCGCGGTTCTGGGAACTCCTCGAAAAGCGCGGCTTCTCGTGCGACGACGCCATGCTCGACGCGGCGGCCCGCTACTTCACCGAAGGCGACCTCCTCGACCTCCAGGTCCTCTACAACCTCGTCTGGATCGACCCGACGATCCGCGAGGCCGACGGGCAGTTGCGCCGCCTCGTGGAAAAGGGCCGCAACTTCACGGAAGAGGACAAGCGCCTTGTGCTGGACAAGCAGATCGAGATAATAAACCGCATCATCCCCAAGTATCGCGAGATGGCCGAAAGCGGCGTCGTCGAGCTCACCACGTCGCCCTACTACCACCCCATAATGCCCCTTCTCTGCGACCGCGACGCGGCGCTCGAGGCCATGCCCGACACGCCGCTTCCCCGCAACCGTTTCCGCCACCCCGAGGACGCCCGCGAGCAGCTGCGCCGCGCCATCGCCCTCCACGAGGAGACCTTCGGCCGGCGGCCCGCGGGCGTGTGGCCGTCCGAGGGGTCGGTGAGCATGGAGGTGGCGAAGATACTCATCGACGAGGGGATCCGGTGGACCGCCACCGACGAGGAGATACTCTCCCACTCGCTGGGACGCGCCGTGCCCCGCGACGTGGACGGCCGCACGACGGACCCCTTCCTCTACAGGCCCTATCACATCTCCATCGACGCCAAGGACCTCTCTTTCGTCTTCCGCGACCGCGTGCTCAGCGACCTCATAGGCTTCGAATACTCGAAGATGGACGGCGAGAGGGCGGCGGCCGACATGGTCTCGCGCCTCGAGTTCTGCCGCGACCTCGTCGAGGACCCGGAGGAGCACGTGGTGAGCATAATCCTCGACGGCGAGAACGCCTGGGAGTTCTACAGGCGCGACGGCCACGACTTCCTCAGGGCCCTCTACACGGCGCTCACCGACCATCCGGGGCTTCGCTGCGTGACCCTCGGCGAGTTCCTCGAGGGCCGGACGCGCCGCGAGGCCCTGCCGCGCCTTTACGCGGGGTCGTGGATCAACCACAGCTTCAGGATATGGATAGGCCACAGCGAGGACAACAGGGCCTGGGACATTCTTCACGACGCCAGGGCCGCCCTTGTGGGGGCCGAGAGCGAGGCCCGCGAAAGGGGGGTCTACGAGCAGGAGAAGGCGCGCTTCGAGGAGGCCTGGAAAACACTCTACGCCGCCGAGGGGAGCGACTGGTTCTGGTGGTACGGCGACGACCACTCTTCGATGAACGACCGGGACTTCGATCTCCTCTTCCGCCGCTACGTCATGAAGATATACGAGCTCATAGGCGTCGACCCCCCCGTGGAGCTGGAGGTGCCCATAAGCACCGGGGAGCACGCCTTCGCGCCCGCGCAGGAGCCTTCGGCCTTCATAGAGCCCGCCATCGACGGCGAGATCACGAACTACTACGAATGGCTCGCCGCCGGCAGGATCGAGCGTGTCCACTACGGCGGCGCCATGCACAAGGAATCGCACGGCGGCGGCCTCATCGAAGCCCTCTATTACGGCTTCAGCCGCGACGTCCTCTACTTCAGGCTCGACTACCGCGAGGACGTCGATCCCCGCGAGATCGAGTGGTCCTGTGTGCTCAACTTCATAAGGCCCGCAAGACTCAGGGCGAAGCTCGAGGTCCGGGGCGCGGAGATTGAGGCCGCCTTCGTCCGCCGCAACGAGGAGGCGGGACGGTGGAGCGAGCCGGAGCCCATCGGGCTCGCCGCCTCGGGCGACGTCGTCGAGGTGGGCGTCCCCTTCGACCTCCTCGGCGCGGCTCCCGGAGACCGCATATGGCTCTTCCTCAACGTCGACGCCGGCGAAAAGGGCGCCGAGCGCTGGCCGGCCAAGGGCTTTCTCTCCGTCGAGGTCCCGACCGAGGACTTCGAGCTCAGAAACTGGATAGTCTGACGTATCGTCCCATGTCTAAGAAGCTCACCCCGGCCATGCGCCAGTACATGGAGATCAAGAAGCGCTGCGGCGACGCGATCCTCTTCTTCCGAATGGGCGACTTCTACGAGATGTTCTACGACGACGCCAAGGCGGCCTCCAGGGTCCTGGGCCTCACGCTCACGGCCAGGGACAAGAACCGCGAGGTGCCCATGTGCGGCGTGCCCCACCACGCGGCCAAGGAGTACATAAAGCGGCTGCTCAGGGCGGGCCGCAAGGTGGCCGTCTGCGAGCAGGTCGAAGACCCGTCGGCGTCCAAGGGCATCGTGAAGCGGGCCGTGGAGCGCATCATAACGCCCGGCGTGGCCATGGACGAGGAGTACCTCGACTCGAGGGGCAACAACTTCGTGGCCGCCGCCTTCGTCTCCGGCGACTCCGCGGGCCTCGCCTACATGGACGTGACGACCGGCGAGTTCCGCGTCACCGAGACCCGCGGGCTCAGGGCCCTCCTCGACGAGATCGGCCGCGTCGCCCCTAAGGAGCTCGTCATAAGCGAGCGCGACAGGTCCATAGGCCGTCCCGTGGACAACGTGACCCTCATGGACGCCTACGACTTCGGGAGAGCGACGGCCGAGAAGACGCTGACCGAGCACTTCGGCGTGGCCTCGCTCGACGGCTTCGGCTGCGCCGGTCTCGACGCCGGCGTGTCGGCGGCAGGCGCGCTCCTTGCCTATGTGAAGGCCAACCACCTCGGCGGCCTCTCCCACATAGGGCGGCTCACCCCCTACTTCACCGACGACTTCCTCGTCCTCGATCACCGGACGCGGCGAAACCTCGAAATCACGGAGAACATGCGCGACGGCGGTAGGGAGGGCACGCTTGTCTCGCTCCTTGACCGCACGTCCACGGCCATGGGCGCGCGCAGGCTCCGCTCCTGGCTCCTCTTTCCCCTCGTCGATCCGGGGGCCATAAACGGGCGTCTCGACGCCGTCGAGGAGCTTATCGCCGCGCCGGAGACGAGGTCCGCGGTGCGCTCGCTTCTCCGCGGCGTCTACGACCTGGAGCGCATCATGGGGCGCGTGGCCGCCGGCACGGCGTCGCCGCGGGACGTGGGCGCGCTGGGCGCGACCCTCGAAAGGGTCGCCGAGCTCAAGAAGACCCTCTCCGGGGCCTTCTCCTGCGGGCTGCTGCGCTCGCTCTCCGAGCTGGACGACGTGCCCGAGGCCGCGGCCCTGATAGCCGGGGCCCTCGTCGACGAGCCCGCCCCTGCCCTCGGCTCCGGCCCCGTCATCAGGGAGGGCTACAACGCCGAGCTCGACTCGCTCAAGGCCGTGGGAAGCGGCGGAAAGGACGAGCTTGCGCGCCTGGAGCTAAAGGAGCGCGAGCGCACGGGCATTGCATCCCTCAAGGTGCGCTACAACAAGGTCTTCGGCTACTACATAGAGGTCACCAGGGCCAACCTCGCAAACGTGCCCGACGACTACACGAGAAAGCAGACGCTCGTCAACGCCGAGCGCTTCATAACGCCGGAGCTCAAGGAGTGGGAGTCGAGGATCCTCGGGGCCGAGGAGAGGATAAAGGCCCTGGAGCACGAGCTCTTCACCGCCCTGCGAAGCTCGGTGGCGGGCTTCACGCCCAGGGTGCAGGCCACGGCGGACAGGCTCGCAAGTCTCGACGCCCTCGTCTCGCTGGCCGACACGGCCGAGACCATGGGCTACACCAGGCCCAGGGTCCACGACGGCTACTCCATCGCCATCACCGAGGGCCGCCATCCCGTGGTGGAGGCCATGCTCCGCGACGACCCTTCGGCCGATCCCTTCGTCCCCAACGACCTCACACTCGACGAGGACCGGCGCCTCCTGATACTTACGGGGCCTAACATGGCGGGCAAGTCCACATACCTGCGCCAGAACGCCCTCATCGTCCTCATGGCCCAGACAGGCTCGTTCGTCCCCGCCGCCGAGGCCTCCATAGGCGTGGTGGACAGGATATTCACCAGGGTCGGCGCCTCCGACGACCTGGCCAGGGGCCAGAGCACCTTCATGGTGGAGATGAACGAGACGGCCAACATCCTCAACAACGCAACGGCGCGCAGCTTCATCATCCTCGACGAGATAGGGCGCGGCACCTCGACCTTCGACGGCCTGAGCATCGCCTGGGCCGTGGCCGAGTACGTCCTCGACCGTTCGACCCTCGGCGCCAAGACCCTCTTCGCCACCCACTACCACGAGCTCACGGACATCACCTTGACAAACGAAGGGGCAAAAAATTATAATATGGCGGTGAGGGAATGGAACGACCGCGTCATCTTCCTTCGCAAGGTCGTGCCCGGCGGCAGCAACAGAAGCTACGGCATACAGGTGGCGCGCCTTGCCGGACTGCCCCGTCCGGTGGTGGAGAGGGCCAGGGAACTGCTGAGAAACCTCGAAAGCGGCGAGTTCGACGAAGAGGGGATGCCGAGGGTCGCCGCCCGCAGGGTTGCCGCCCCCAGGGTTGCAGCCAGCGGGGCTGACGCCCGGAGGGTTGCAGTGTGCGGGAGCGGCGGCGAGGCGGCGCGGGAGGGGGGCACGGAGAGCGGCGAGGTTCGCGCGGTCCAGCCCACGCTCTTCGGACACCGCGACCCCCTGCGCGAGGCGCTTCGCGCCGTAGACCCCGACCGCACAACTCCCATCGAGGCCCTGAACCACCTGGCAAGGCTCAAGAAACTGATCGAGCCGTGAGCCGAGCCGGCGCGGCCGGAAGAGGCGCCGTACAGGGAAGAGAACAGGGGCGTACAGTACAATGACTCATCTCCTTCAGGCGGCCTCGAGGCGGGCCGCCTTGTTTTTGGCGTCGCTATCCTTCACGGCGGCGGTCTCCTTCGCCGGGACCGCCGGCGCGGCGGTGAAGGTCGAAGAGATACGTCACTGGTCCAACCCCAGCCACACCCGCGTCGTCATCGGCCTCGACGCCGAGGCGTCCTTCAAGGACCACCTCCTCAAAAAGGACCCCTCCATAAACAAGCCGCGCCGTCTCTACGTCGATATAAGGCCGGCCGTGCTCGGCGGCGGCCTGCCCCGCTCAATCGACATAAACGACGGCCTGCTGCTGCGCGTGCGCTCCGGCCAGAACACGAAGACCACGGTGCGCGTGGTGCTCGACATCGAGAGCATCGAGTCCTACCGCGTCTACGCCCTCAAAAATCCCTACAGGATCGTCATAGACGTGGAGGGCGTGAGGAGAGGGAAGGGCGGGGGTGGGCCGGGCCGCGGGGGCGGCAAGGGCGAGGTGCGCGGCCGGGCAGCTCCCCCACGGCGCCAGGCCCCCGGGGCCGCCCGCCGCAAGGTCGTACTCATCGACCCGGGACACGGCGGCAAGGACCCCGGCGCCATAGGAAGGCGCGGGCTCAAGGAAAAGGACGTGGTGCTCAGGCTTGCAAAGCTCGTGGCCGCCGAACTCCGGACGAGAAAGGACCTGCGCGTAATCCTCACGCGCTCGTCCGACGTCTTCATCCCCCTCGAGGAGAGGGCGGGCATGGCCATAAAGCACGACGCCGACCTCTTCGTCTCCATCCACGCAAACGCCAGTCCGAGACGGCGAGCCTCGGGCGTAGAGACCTACTTTCCGAGCAAGACGAGCGACCGCAAGGCCCTGGAGATCGCCGCCCGCGAGAACAACACGACCGTCAAGGAGATGAGCGACCTCCAGTACATCCTCTTCGACCTCCAGATGACGGCGAGCCGGGACCTCTCCATTCGGATGGCCTCCTTCGTCCAGGACTCGGTGATAAGGAACCTCGCCTCGCGCTACAAGGGGATCAAGGGCAACGGCGTCAAGGGCGCGCCCTTCTACGTCCTCGCCCACACGCCCATGCCGAGCATACTCGTCGAGGTCTCGTACATCAGCAACCCCGTCGAGGAAAAGCGCCTGGCCAGCCGAAACTACCTTGAACGGCTCGCCAGGGGCATAGCTGCCGGCGTGCTGCGCTATATCGATGAAGCCGACGATGTTTGACCACAGGACCCTCATGGAGTCCTTCACAGAGACGGCCGACCGCGCCGCCCTCTTCAAGCGGCATCTGCGCCGGGGACTGGACCGCCTCCACGACAGCCACGGCCGCGGAGCATCGGGCAGGGAGGTGACGGCAGCGTGGACGGCCCTCGTCGACGAGCTCCTTCGCGCGCTCCTGCGCTCGCTGCTCGAGGAAAACCCCGTGAGCGACGAGCCGGCTCTCGTGGCCCTCGGCGGCTACGGCCGCGCCGAGCTCAACGTCCGCTCCGACGTGGACCTCATGCTCCTCTACAGAAAGCGTCTCACCCCGGAGCTCGAGGCGCTCAACGAGAAGATGCTCTACGTCCTCTGGGACACGGGCCTGGACATGGGCTTCAGCATCCGCTCCGTAGACGAGTGCCTGTCCCTTGCCAGAACCGACCTCAAGACCCTGACCTCGCTCTTCGACCAGCGCCTCATAACGGGCGACAACACGCTCTACGACCACTTCTACAAGGCCGTAAAGGCCCGTCTCTTCAAGAGGGGCGGCATAGACTCCTTCATCAACGAAAAACTCGAGGAACAGGCCCGCCGCCACGAAAAATACGGCGGCTCGGTCTACATCCTCGAGCCCAACGTGAAGGAAGGGGAGGGGGGGCTGCGCGACTTCCACACGGCCTGCTGGATAGCCAAGGCCAGGGGAGGGGACCCGCTGGTCGAGCCCGCCGCCCTCGGACTTCTGAGCGAGAGCGAGCTTCGACGCATACGCGACGCCGTGGACTTCCTCTTCTGGGTGCGCAACGACCTCCACTTCGACACGGGCCGCAAGACCGACCAGCTCACCTTCGACCACCAGGAGCGCATAGCGCGGCTGCTCGGCTTCAGGGACAAACCCCACTGCCTCGCCGTCGAGGCCTTCATGGAGCAGTACTACAGACACGCCATGACGGTAAGCCACATCTCCGGGCTCGTCATCTCGCGGACCATCCACGCTCAGAAGAGCAGGTCCTTCTGGAGAGAACGGCGTCCAAGACCCATCGACGACGACTTCTCCATCGGCGACGGCAAGCTCTTCATCAGGGAGAGGGCCGTGGCCGAAAGACCGGCCGTCATGATACGGGCCTTCCGCCGCATGCAGGAGCACGGCGTCGGCCTCTCCCAGCCGGCAAGGGAAGTGATCCTCATGAACCTGCGGCGCATGGAGTCGGCGAGGGAAGAGCCCGAGGCGGCGGCCGACTTCCTCGACATACTGCGGGGACCGCGGGTCTTCGACACGCTGCGGGAGATGCACAACCTCCGGCTGCTCGACAAGCTCATCCCCGAGTTCGGCGAAATCCACTGCAAGGTCCAGCACGACCGCTACCACATCTACACCGTGGACATCCATACCCTCTTCGCCGTGCGCGAGCTCGAACGGCTCTCTACGGACGAGTACGCCTCGCGCTTTCCGCTCCTCGCCCGCCTCTACGGCGAGGTGACCGACCGGGCCGTCGTCTTCCTCGGCGTCCTCCTCCACGACATCGCCAAGGCCGGAGGCAGGGGCCACGCCGAGCGGGGCGCCGAGATGACCGTAGAGATCTGCCGCAGGCTCCGCCTGCCGAAAGAGGCGGCCCGCCACGTGAAGTTCCTCGTGGGAAACCACCTCATACTGGCCGATACGGCCCAGTACCGCGACCTCCACGACGACAAGCTCATCCTCGACTTCGCCCGAAAGGTGGGCAGCCCCGAAAGACTCGACCTCCTCTACCTGCTCACCTTCGCCGACGTGCGGGCCGTGGGCCCCGACGTGTGGAACCGCTGGAAAGGGGCGCTCTTCCAGGAACTCTACTTCAAGGCCAGGGCCGTCATCGAACGCGGCACCTTCGAGATCGAGGACGCTCAGGAGAGGCTCGACGCCCGCAAGAGCGAGATACGCGCCCTCGCCACGGCCGTGGACCCCGCCTACGTGGAAGAGTATTTCGGACTCCTCCCGAAACGCTACTTCCTGGCGACCCCGCCCGAGGCCGTGGCCGCCCACATGGAGCTTGCAAGGAGCCTCGGCGGACGCCCCCTCGTCATGAAGGTCCGGCAGGTGAAGGAGCGGGCCTACACGGAACTCACCATCTGCACCTACGACACCCACGGCCTCTTCGCCAAGATGGCCGGCGTGCTCGCCGCCAACTCGGTCAACATCCTCGGCGCACAGATAAACACCCTGCGAAACGGCGTGGTCATCGACGTCCTCCAGGTCAAGAGCAGCTACGACACCCTCATCGAGGACGCCGCAAGACTCGAACGCATCGAACGCGAGCTGACGGAGGTAATAACCGGCCGGGCGAGGGTGGAAGAGCTCCTGGCCCGGCGCAAGCCCTCCATCCTGGACCTCAGGACAAAACCCAGGGTCCCCACGCGCGTGCTCATAGACAACGACGTCTCCGACGTCTACACCGTCATAGACATCCGCACACAGGACAGGCTCGGACTCCTCCACGACATCACGAGCCTCCTTACGACACTGGGGCTATTCATCCACGTGGCCAAGATAACGACCAGCGGCGACGAGGCGGCCGACATCTTCTACGTCAAGGACATATTCGGCCAGAAGATATACTTCAAGGAACGGCTCGAAAAGATCAAGACCGCCCTCTGCGACGTGATAGAAAGGCGCGCCGATGGTGAAGAGACAAGCGCCGTCGCCGGCTGACCGGGCGCTCGTGGAGGAATTCATCGAGGAGCTCGTGGCGGGCCGGGGGCTCTCGCTCAACACGGCCGCCGCCTACCGGCGCGACCTCGTAGCCTTCGCCTCCCACCTCACCGCCTCGGGGCTATCCCTGCTCAAGGCCCGTCCCGTCCATGTCGTAGACTTCCTCCGGACCCTGGCCTCGCAGGGCATAAAGCCCCGCTCCTACGCCCGGACCCTCTCGGCCCTTCGCGGCTTCTACCGCCGCCTCGTCACCGAAGGCCGCCTCGACTCCTCGCCCTGTGAGCTCGTCGACATGCCGCGCATAAGGCCCGGTCTTCCCGCCGTCCTCACCCTCGCGGAGACCGAGCGCCTCATCGAGGCCGAAGGGACCGGCGCGCTCGACCGGCGCGACCGCGCCATGGTCGAGCTCCTCTACGCCACGGGCCTGCGCGTCTCCGAGCTCGTCTCACTTCGGCTGAACGACCTCGACCTCCAGAACGGCCTTGTCCGCACCATCGGCAAGGGCGGCCGCGAGCGCCTCGTCCCCATCGGCCAGCAGGCCATGGCCGCCGTCACCACTTATATCAAGGGCCCCCGCCGGGAGCTTCTGCGGGGAGGGGAGAGTCCCTACCTCTTCGTCACCGGGCGGGCCGCTCCCATGACGCGCCAGAACTTCTGGCAGCGCCTCAAGCGCCGCGCCCTCCATTGCGGCATAGACGTCGCCAAGGTCAAGCCCCACGCCCTCCGCCACTCCATAGCCACCCACATGCTAAGCCGCGGCGCCGACCTGCGCATGGTCCAGACCCTCCTCGGCCACAGCGACATCTCCACCACCCAGATATACACCCACGTCGAAACCTCGCGGCTCAAATCAATCCACGGCCGCCATCACCCCCGCTCCTACTTTCTTTTTTTGAAAAAAAGAAGGTAATACCTAACGATTCCGGACCAAAAGTTGTTGTATTTCGTTATAGCCGGTACGCTTTAACAGCCTGTAAATCAAGGGGAAAATGTCCTCGTCTCTGTGGTTGAAGCGGAACGAGATTTCTCCGAGAAAAAGATGGAAAAA
>DRME01000079.1 GCA_011375175.1 Deltaproteobacteria bacterium
TGCACTGAGGGAACCTTTTTGTAAAAAGGTTCCCTCAGACTCCCTCCAAAAACTTTTAACGCCCTGCGGAT
Organism: Deltaproteobacteria bacterium; assembly: GCA_011375175.1. Taxonomy (NCBI): domain Bacteria; kingdom Pseudomonadati; phylum Myxococcota; class Myxococcia; species Deltaproteobacteria bacterium. Next base: position 72 of record DRME01000079.1, read on the forward strand.
CATCCCGATTTTGCAAGCAAAATCGGGATGATCCGCAGGGAATTAAAAGTCTTTGAAGGGGGTCTGGGGGAAACGTGGGCCTATGGCCCTTCTACAGAAAGTTTCCCCCAGAGTAATTAATCAGGGTTTCCTTCGCATTGATCTCAGGAAAGGTCCGGCGTGGGGGCGTCGGGACCGAAGGAGGTGCAAGGTGGGCATACCGGTCGACATGAAGCGTAACGTTGCGATCATCGCGCACGGCGGCGCAGGCAAGACAACGCTCTCCGAGGCCATGCTCTTCAACGCCGGGGCCACGTCGCGGCTGGGGCGGGTGGACGACGGCAACTCGGTCATGGACTTCGAGCCCGAGGAGCACAGGCGCAGGATATCCATCTCGGCCGCCGTCCACCACTACGACTGGAAGAGCCACCGCGTCAACATCATAGACACCCCCGGATACTCGAACTTCCTCACCGAGACGAGAAACGCCCTCAACGTCGTGGGCGGCTGCGTCGTCATCCTGAGCGGCATATCGGGCGTGAAGGTCCAGACCGAGATGGTCTGGGGCTACGCCAACGAGTTCGAGGTGGCCAGGATCGCCTTCGTCAACAAGATGGACCGCGAGAGGGCCAACTTCCTCAGGGCCGTGGACGACATGGAGAAGGTGCTCGGCACAAAGGGCGTGCCCATCCAGATACCGCTTGCCCAGGGACCGGACTTCAACGGCGTCGTCGACCTCATCTCCATGAAGGCCTACGTCTACAAGGACGACTCTTCCGGCGGCTTCGAGGTCGCGGCCGTGCCCGACTCCCTCGCCTCCGAGGCGGCGGAGCTGCGCGAGGCCATGGTGGAAACGCTGGTGGAGACCGACGACGCGCTGACGGAGAAGTACCTCGAAGGGGGCGAGATAACGGAAGACGAGTTGCGCTCGGCCCTGCGCGAAGGCGTCATGACCCGGCGCTTCACGCCGGTGCTCTGCGGCTCGGCCTACAGGAACATGGCCGTGAACCTGCTGATGGACACCATCAACCTCGCCCTCCCCTCCCCGCTCTGCAAAGGCGTAACGAGAGGAGTCACCAAGGGCGCGGACCCGGTCAGCGGCGAAGAGAAGAGCCGCGGGCCCGACCCGGACGGACCCTTTTCGGCGAGGGTCTTCAAGACCCTCATCGACCCCTACAGCGGCAAGCTCTCCATATTCAGGATATACTCGGGCACCGTGACGGGAGACTCGACGGTTCTCAACTCGACCACGGGCGCCAGGGAGAAGCTCGGCCACCTCTTCCTTCTCGAGGGCAAGGGCACAAGGGAGGTGCCCGGGGCCGAGGCCGGCGACATAGTGGCCGTCGCAAAACTCAAGGACACCCACACGGGCGACACCCTCTGCGACGAAAAGGACCCCATCGTATTCCCGCCGCTTCCCCACGACAACGCCTCGCTCTCCTACGCCATAAGCCCGAAGACCAAGGGCGACGAGGAAAAACTGCCCGTGGCGCTCGCCAAGCTCATGGAGGAGGACCCGAGTCTCGAGCTCCGGCGCGACGAACAGACCAGCGAGTTCATCCTCTCGGGCGTGGGCCAGGTCCACCTCGAGGTGGCGGTGGAGAAACTCAAGCGCAAGTACGGCTGCGAGGTGGAACTCAAGGCCCCGCGGGTGCCGTACAAGGAGACCATCCGCTCGAGCGTCCAGGTCCAGGGCAAGTACAAGAAGCAGTCGGGCGGGCGCGGCCAGTACGGAGACACGTGGATCGAGGTGAGCCCCCTGCCCAGGGGCGCGGGCTTCGAGTTCGTCGACAACATAGTGGGCGGCGTCATTCCACGCCAGTACATACCGGCCGTGGAAAAGGGCGTGCGCGAGGCCATGGAGAGCGGCGTGCTCGCCGGCTATCCGGTGGTGGACGTGAAGGTCAGGCTCTACGACGGCTCCCACCACTCGGTCGACTCCTCGGAGATGGCCTTCAAGATAGCGGCCTCCATGGGCTTCAAGAAGGCCATGGAGAAGGCCGGGGCCGTGCTTCTCGAACCGGTCATGCAGATGGAGATAAGCGTGCCCGACGAGAACATGGGCGACGTCATAGGGGATCTCAACTCGCGGCGCGGCAAGATCCTCGGCGTCGAGCCCAAGAGCGGGAGCCAGGTCATAAAGGCCCTTGTGCCCCTTGCCGAGATCATCACCTACGCCACGGACCTCAAGGGCATGACCGGAGACCGTGGCATGTACTCCATGGAGTTCTCCCACTACGAGGAGGTGCCCACCCATCTGAGCAGAAAGATAATCGAGCAGGCCCGGCAGGAGCGCGACGAGGCGAAGGCTTAGGGAGACTCCGACTATAATTAAGGAAGCTCTGATTTATTACACTGGGGGAAACTTTCTGTAGAAGGGCCATAGGCCCACGTTTCCCCTCTGCCCCATCGTATGTTATTCGGATCTTCGGCTGTACCGGGGGTTCGGCCCGCGCCAGGCGGGATTTTTACGCCTTTGCGGCCCGAACCCCCGGCACAGCCCCTCCGAGGCAGCCGCCGCGGGCAGGACGCCCACTTCAAAGACTTTTAATTCCCTGCGGATCACCCCGATTTTGCAAGCAAAATCGGGATGACTCGCAGGGCGTTAAAAGTTTTTGGAGGGAGTATGAGGGAACCTCAGGGGCTGGGAAGCCCCTGTCAACCCTTTACGGCCCGCGGGCTGTCGGGCCGCAAAGGCGTAAAAATCCCGCCTGGCGCGGGCCGACAGCCAAGGGCCGTTTCTTCTTCGTAAAAAGGTTCCCTCAGTGCAATAAACCGGAGTTTGCCCGGCAGCGGCGCCGGCAGGCGCCCGGAAGGTTTTCCCCGATGATGAAGATAAGCAGGACCCTCTTGCCTTACGTCTCCAGGGATACGCCGCGCAACGAGCGCCTCAGGGCGGCCAGGGCGCTCGTGCCCATGAGCCTCGAGGAGAGGCTCACGGCGCTGTGCGTCCTCGCCCGCGACGGCGACGACGAGGTGAGACGCGAGGCGCGCAACACGCTGGCCGCCGTGCCGGAGGCCGTGCTCGCCTCGGCGCTCGAGGACGGAGGGCTCGATCCCGAGGTGGCGTCGATGCTGAGAGAGCTCCACGGCGGGCTTGCCGCCGGCGGCGCCGCGGCGCCCGGGGGGCCGGCGGACGGGACGCCGGGACGGGGGGAGAAGGCCGGCGACGCCGGGAAGGGCGGAAGCGACGCTCCCAGGGAGCTCACCCTCCAGAAGGAGCACCTCTCCGACGAAGAGCTTCGCAACGTCTACAAGCTCGTGGGCTCTCTCTCCATGGCCGAGAAGATAAAGCTCGCCATGACGGGCAACAAGGAGGCGAGAGAGCTTCTCATAAAGGACTCGAACAAGATGGTGGCGCTGAGCGTGCTCAAGAACCCCCGCATAACCGACCAGGAGATACTGAGGGTGGCGTCCGACAAGAGCGCTTCCGACGACGTGCTCAGGGCCATCGCAAGGACCAAGGAGTGGCTCAAGAGCTACCCCATAAAACACGCGCTGGTGCTCAATCCCAAGACACCGCCGCATATAGCCATGAAGCTTGTGGACCACCTCTACGAGAAGGACCTTGCCAAGCTCGCCAAGAGCCGCAACGTGCCTGGCATAGTGGCGGCTACGGCGAGGAGGAGGCTTGAGGCGAAGAAGCACTGAGGCGCCGCTCGGCGTCCATGTATCCATAGCCGGCGGCGTCCACAGGGCCGTGGAGAGGGCGGAGGGGCTCGGCTGCGACGCCTTCCAGCTCTTCGGCCGCAACCCCAGGGCCTGGACCTTCGGCGAGCCGCCGCAAGAGGAGATCGCGGCCTTCAGGGAGGCCCGCGCCAGAGGGGGCCTCAGGGTGGCGGCCCTGCACACCTCCTACCTCATAAACCTCTGCTCACCGGAGCAGACCTTCTTCGAGCGTTCGGCAAGGCTCCTGGCAAGCGAGCTCGGGACGGCGGCCGCCCTGGGCTGCGAGTTCGTGGTCACTCACCTGGGAAGCCACAAGGGGGCGGGCGTCGATTTCGCCGTCGGGCGCTGTGTGGAGGCCGTAAGGCGCGCAGTCGACGCGGCAGGCGACGGCGGCGCCGGGGGGCCGCTGCTGCTCGTGGAGAACACGGCGGGCTCGGGCACGCAGATGGGCGGGCCGCTGCGCGAGATCGGACGGGTCATCGAGGAGCTCGAGAGGGTCGGTGTGGAGGCGGGCCTCTGTCTCGACACCTGCCACGCCTGGGCGGCGGGCTATCCCCTGAAGACGGGCGAAGACGCCGAGAGGCTGGCCGGCGAGATAGAGGCGGCCATGGGGCTTGAAAGGGTGGCGCTCGCGCACCTCAACGACTCGAAGGGGGAACTCGGCTCCCGCCTCGACCGCCACGAACACATAGGCAGGGGCGCCATCGGCGAAGAAGGGCTGCGCGCCTTCCTCGAACATCCCTTCTTCGGCGGAGTGCCGCTGGTGCTGGAGACGCCGAAGAAGGACGAAGACGACGACAGGCGCAACCTCGAAACCGTAAGGGAGTTGCGCGGGAGACGGTCATGAGGGTCATCATAATAGGGGCGGGCGTTGTCGGCTACACAATAGCCAAAAAGCTCTCGCTCGAGGGCCAGGACGTGGTCCTCATCGAGAAGGACGAGAAACGTGTGAGGGAGATACAGGAGAGTCTCGACGCCCGCATAGTCCAGGGCAGCGGATCGAGCCCCAGGGTGCTCGTGGACGCCGGGATCGAGCGGGCCGAGATGGTCATCGCCGTCACCGACAGCGACGAGGTGAACATGATCGCAAGCCTCATCGCCGGCACCCAGACGCGGGTGCCCAAGATGATAGCCCGCATCAGAAACCCCGAGTACACGAGCTACACCAAGATCTTCGAGCGCGAGTACCTGGGGCTCGACCTCAACATAAACCCCGAGAAGGTGGCGGCCGAGAGGGTGCTGCGCATCATAGAGTTCCCCGGCGCCGTCGACGTGGTCGACTTCGTGGACGGCCGCCTCAAGCTCGTGGGCTGCCGCATCTCCGAGCGGTGGGAGCACCCGGACAAGACGCTGCGCGAGCTCAACGCCATCGGCCCGGAGGAGAAGATCCGCGTCGTGGCCGTCTACCGGGGAAGCGAGACCATAATTCCAAGGGGCGATACGGTGCTCATGCCCGGCGACCTCGTCTTCTCGGTGGCCTACGCCGACGAGGCTCACGGCCTTCTCGACATACTGGGCGCCTCGGGAAAGAACGGCCACAAGCTCTTCATCGTCGGCGGGGGTGACGTGGGCTACTATATCGCCGCCGCCATGGAGTCCACGGGTTACCAGGTCAAGATAGTGGAGCGCGACGAGCGCAGGTGCGCCTTCCTGGCCGAGAACCTCGACAGGACCATAGTCATCGCCGGCGACGGCACGGACCAGGACCTGCTCATGGAGGAGAACGTCTCCGATGCGAGCACCTTCATAGCCGTGACAAACGACGAGGAGGCCAACATCCTGACCTCCCTTCTCGCCAAGCGCCTGGGAAGCAGACGGTGCATAACGCTCATAGACAAGCCCGAGTACCTCTCCATGGTATCGACCATCGGCATCGACGTGGCCGTCTCGCCCAGGCTCTGCTCGGTGAGCGGCATACTCCAGTACGTGCGCCGCGGCAAGATACTCTCGGTCACGGCCCTCATGGAAGAGCGCGTCGAGGCCATCGAGACGGTGGCCATGGAGACTTCCGACATCGTGGGCAGACCCATAAGGGAGATAAGGTTCCCGCGGGGCGCCATAATCGGCGCCGTCGTGCGCGACGACGAGATAATCATGCCAGGCGGCGACACGGTCATAGCACCGGGGGACAAGGTCGTCATCTTCGCCCTGAGAAAGACCATAGCCAAGGTCGAAAAGATGCTCATGGTCAAGCCGGAGTTCTTTTAGGGAAACCCTGATTTGTTGCGCCGGGGAAAGCTTTCGGAGACGGCGGCGGGCTTTCCGGGGCGGCATGCCGGCGTCGGTGATCGATGAGACTTCGCGTAGTGCTTTACATAGTGGGCGTCATAAACATCTTCGTCGCCCTGGCCATGCTTGCGCCGCTCCTTGTGGCCGTCGTCTACAACGACGGCGACGCTCAGGCCTTCGTCAAGTCCTGCGTCGTCTCCGGCGCGCTCGGCGCGGCGCTCTTTGTCGCCTTCAGGGGGGGGCCGGTCGAGGTGGGTCACCGCGAGGGCTTCGTCATAGTGGCGCTCTCGTGGATAAGCACCGTGCTGGTGAGCTCGCTGCCCTTCGTCTTCTCCGGCGTCTTCCCCAGCTTCGTCGATTCGCTCTTCGAGACCACCTCGGGGATCACCACGACCGGGGCCTCGGTGGTGAGCCACATCGAGGGGCTTCCCCACGGCATCCTCTTCTGGCGGAGCATGACGCACTGGCTCGGCGGCATAGGGATAGTCGTACTGAGTCTCGCCGTCCTGCCCCTTCTGGGCATCGGCGGCATGCAGCTCTACAAGAGCGAGGCCAGCGTCGTCTCGGCCGAGAAGTTCGCCCCCAGGGTGAAGGAGATGGCCCGCATAATAGTGATCGTCTACCTCGTCCTCTCCTTTGCGCTCCTCGTCTTCCTCGTCATGGCCGGCATGGGCATCTTCGACGCCTTCATACACACCTTCGGCACCATAGCAACGGGCGGCTACTCGGACAAGAACATAAGCGTGGAGTACTTCAACAACCCCCACATAGAGGCCGTCATCATCGTCTTCATGGTCGTCGGCGCCACCAACTTCTCGCTCCACTACCGCTTCTTCCACGAGGGCTACCGCGTCTACACGAGGGACGACGAGTTCAGGTTCTACGTCACGGTCATGGCCGTGGCCACCCTCGTCGTCACCTTCGACATCGCCGGCGCGCGCTTCGAGGGCTTTTTCACGGCCCTGCGCCACGGCCTCTTCCAGGTGGTCTCCATAATGACGACCACGGGCTACAGCACCGACGACTTCGGCTCCTGGCCCTTCCTCTCGCAGATGGTCCTCTTCTCGCTCATGTTCTTCGGCGGCTCGGCGGGCTCCACCACCGGCGCCATAAAGTGCATACGGCTCGTGCTGCTCGTCAAGATCGGCTACCGTGAGATTTACAGGCTCATACACCCCCACGCCGTGGCGCCGGTCAAGCTGGGCGGCAAGGTCATCCCGCCCGAGGTGGTGAGCGCCGTCATGGGCTTCACCTTCCTCTACATAACGGTCTTCATGGTGACATCGCTTCTGCTCACGGCCCTGGGCCTTGACATCCTGACGGCCATATCGTCGTCGGCCGCCACGCTCGGCAACATCGGCCCCGGCCTTGCGGCCGCGGGGCCGGCCTCGAACTACGCAGCCGTGCCGGAGCCGGGCAAGTGGCTGCTCATATTCAACATGCTGCTCGGAAGGCTCGAGCTCTACACGCTGCTCGTCCTCCTGGCCCCGGCCTTCTGGAGGGGATGAGCCCGGTGCCCGGGGCTTCCCGGCCGCGCAAGCACAAAACACAGGGAGGGGTAGTGCGCAATGTATGATCTCGTAATCATCGGCGGCGGGCCCGCCGGGCTCACGGCCGGCATTTACGCCCAGAGGGCGAGACTCAGGACCCTGCTCGTCGAGAAGGAGTTCGTCGGAGGCCAGATAGCGGTGAGCGACGTCATCGAGAATTACCCGGGTTTTCCGTCCATAAGCGGCGCGGGCCTCATGGAGAAGTTCGAGGCCCACGCCAAGGGCCTCGGTCTCGAGATAAGGTTCGCCGCCGTGGAGCGCATGGAGGAAGACGGCGATGCGAAGGTCCTCCACACCTCGGAGGGCGAGCTGCGCTCAAAGGCCGTCATCGTGGCGACCGGCGCCAAGCCCCGAAGACTCGGCGTGCCGGGAGAGCGCGAGTTCACCGGCAAGGGCGTGTCCTACTGCGCCACCTGCGACGGTCCCTTCTTCCGGGACCGCCGCGTCATGGTCGTCGGCGGAGGCGATACGGCCGTAAAGGAGGCCGTCTACCTCTCGAAGATCGCCGCAAAGGTCTATATCGTCCACCGCCGCGACGCGCTGCGCGCCGAGAAGATAATCCAGGAAAAGGCCATGGCGGCGGAGAACATCGAGATACTCTGGAGCCACGTGCTGCGCGAGGTCAAGGGCGACGGCACGGGCGTTTCCGGCGCCGTCGTCGAGGACCTCAAGAGCTCGCAGAGACGGGAGATACCCCTCCACGGCGTCTTCGTCTTCGTTGGCATAAACCCGACGACCGACTTCATCGACGTGGAGAAGGACGACCGCGGCTTCATCGTCACGGACCGCAACCTCGAGACCTCGCGCAAGGGTGTCTTCGCCGCCGGCGACTGCCGCGACACGCCGCTTCTGCAGGTCTCGACGGCCGTGGGCGACGGCGCCCTCGCCGCCTTCGCGGCCGGGGCCTACATCGAGTCTCTGCGATGAAGAAGGCCTGAGGGAGCCCTCCCGTAAAAGAGAGCCCGCTCCCGCAGCCTGCGCGGCGGTCCCCGTGAGGTTCGGGCCGCAAGGGCGTGAAAATCCCGCCCGGCGCGGCCCGAACCTCACGGGGACCGCCGCATATGCGGACAACATGCAAGTGGCTGACGCGGGTCCGGGGCCCTTGCGCGGAGGGTTTCCACCGAGGCAACCGAATCGGACGAGCTTGGCGGATATGGAGAGGATAGTGGTATCGCTCGGCGGCAACGCCATTGTCCGCCGCGGCGAGCGCGGGACCATAGACGAGCAGTTCGAGAACGCCAGGGTCTCCATGTCCTTTGTGGCCCGCATGGCGGGCGGCGGACGCAGCGTCGTCATAACGCACGGCAACGGTCCCATCGTCGGCAACATCGTGCTCCGCGTCGAGTGCGCGAAGCGTGAAGTGCCCCCCATGCCGCTCTACATCTGCGACGCCGACAGCGAGGGGGGCATAGGTTTCGTCATCCAGCAGACGCTCCACAACGAGCTCAGAACCCGCCACCACCTCGAGGACGTGGTGACCGTCGTCACCCAGGTCGTCGTGGACCGCGACGACCGGGCCTTTGCCGAACCGACAAAGCCCATAGGCCCCTACTACGACGAGCGCGAGGCCGGGAGACTGGAGCGGGAGAGGGGATGGGTCATGGCCGAGGTCGCCGGCGGCGGCTTCAGGAGGCTCGTCCCCTCGCCCGCGCCGCTTCGCATCGTCGAGACGGCGGTCATAGAGAAGCTCGCATCCCTCGGCGTCATCGTCATCGCCGCCGGAGGCGGAGGCGTGCCCGTCGTCGAGGAGGGCGGCCTTCTCCGCGGCGTCGAAGCCGTGGTGGACAAGGACCTCGCTACGAGCGTACTCGCCGTGGAGCTCGGGGCCTCCCGCATAGTCACACTCACCGAGGTGGACGCCGTCTATCTCGACTTCGGAAAGCCCTCGCAGCTTCCGGTGAGGACCATGACGGCCGCCGAGGCCCGCCGCTTTACGGCCGAGGGCCATTTTGCGCCGGGCTCCATGAGACCCAAGGTGGAGGCGGCCGTGCGCTTTGTCGAGGCCACGGGAGGCGATGTGATCATAACGGCGCCGGAGCTCGTGGAAGAGGCCGTGGAGGGCCGGGCCGGCACAAGGATCGTCGCGTAAGGGAAGCCCCCCTTGTTCCGGTTGGTCCCGTGGAGGCCCGGCCAGCGCCGGACGGGGGTTTACGCCCTTGCGGGCCGGGTCTCCACGGGACCGCTTCACATACGCGCGACATAGAGGGGGAATCCGGGATAGACGCTGTCCTGCGGTCCTCTTTCGGAAGGTTGCCCGCAGGGGGACTGCTCAGGGCTTCCCGGCCCTTTGCACTCCGGCGATGAGCGCTTCCACGTAGGCCTTGGCGTCGGCTACGGCCTCCTCGAGGCTGCGGCCCCTTGCAAGTCCGGCGGCCACGGCCGAAGCGAGGCGACAGCCCGTGCCCCGCATCGAGCCCTTCACCCTCCTTCCCTCGAACCTGACCGTCCCGCCTGCGCGGCAGAGTACGTCCACGGGGTCTCCGTCGCCAAGGTGACCTCCCTTGACGAGCACCGCCGGCGCGCCGAGCCGCATTATCCTGCGGCCCGCCTCCTCCATCTCCTCCACCGTGCCGACCTCCATCCGCGCAAGTCTCGCCGCCTCGTCGAGGTTGGGCGTCACAAGGGCCGTGAGGGGGAATATCCTCACCGTCTCCTCCACGGCCTCGGGCTCGGCGAGGGGGCCGCCGCTTGTGGAGCGGAACACGGGGTCGAGGACGACCCTTTCAAGCCCCTTGCTCTCTATTATCCGGCGCACGGCGGCCGCCGCGTCGGCCCTTGCGAGCATGCCGATCTTCACGGCGTCCACATGGAACTCCTCGAGGAGCGCCTCGAACTGGGCCTCGATCAAGGCCGCCGGCACGGGCTCGACGGCGGTGAGGCGCGTCGAGTTCTGCGCCGTAAGGGCCGTCACGACCGTGAGGGCGCGGACGCCGAACCCATCGAGGGCGGCCATGTCGGCCTGTATGCCAGCACCGCACGACGGGTCGGAGCCTCCCGCGGCGAGAACGGTCGGGGTCCCTTCGGCCGCGCCGCGCCGCATCAAAAGAATCTCTCCGCGGCGTAGAAGAAGGCCGACTGGAAAAGACCGATTACGAAACCCATGACCGCGCCGAGCCTCTCGATATAGCGCAGCTCCTTTGCGATGAAGTCGGTCAGAAGGCCCTCGAAGCGCCTTACGTCGAGGGCGTCGATGCGGGAGACGAGCATGTCCTTTATGTCGATGTTGTCCCTTATCCTGGCGGCCAGTCCCCGCTTCTTGGCATCGACCTGGCGCAGTATCTCGCGGGTGAGCAGGTACTTGGTATGGTACTTGACGTTGTCGGAGACGACGCCGATGACGGGTATGGAGCGCAGCCTGCGCGAGCCGAGCCTGTGCTCCACCACGTCCTCCACCATCTTCTCCACCTCGCGCTTCCAGTCCACCGACCCCAGCAGCGAGACGATGTCATCGGAGCTGAGCAGCTCGTTCTCGATGGAGCTTGCGATGCTGCGCGCTATCTCCTTTCTTCTCTTGGGGATGGCGCCCTGGAGCCTCACTCCCAGCACGTTCACCTCGTCGTGGGGCCGGAAGAGCAGCTTAATGGCCACGTAGTTGGTCAGCCAGCCGATGACGGCGCCTGTTATGGGAGGAAGAACGAGCCTGTAGTCCATGTCGGGAGCAAGGCGGTAAAGGGAAGCTCCGATTAATTGCCCTGGGGGAATTTTCTGGTAGAAGGGCCACAGGCCCGCGTTTCCCCCTGCCCCATCGCATGTTGTCCGGGTCTTCGGCTGTACCGGGGGGTCGGCCCGCGCCAGGCGGGATTTTTACGCCTTTGCGGCCCGAACCCCCGGTACAGCCCCCCAGAGGCAGCCGGCGCGGGCAGCCTGGGGGAAACTTTCTGAAGAAAGTTCCCCCCAGACCCCCTTCAAAGACTTTCAATACGAGTTGGTTTCCCCCTGTTTTGCCAGGCAAAACAGGGGGAAACCAACTCGCGTTGAAAGTTTTTGGAGGGAGTCTGAGGGAACCTTTTTACAAAAAGGTTCCCTCAGGGCAGTAAATCAGGGTTTCCCTGTTTTTTAACACAGCGGCGGGACTTTTACAAGGTCCAGCGGCCTCTGTGGCTATACTCACACCGTCACGACGGCGGGGAAGCGGCCTTAGCCGGATTGCTCTTGTTGACAGTCGGAGGTTTTTTATCTATATAATAGCTTGCACGGGAGGGGACCGCTCGGACAAGTGGCATGGAGGGCGCCGTGGAACGCAGGAGATCGGACTATCTCGCCATATCGCTCGGCACCGTTGTGCTTCTGGCCGGGCTTGTGACGGCCATCTTCCCTGTGATAAATTACAAGCGCGTCAAGGCGGTCAACGTGGGCGGGGCCCGTATCGAGAGGTCGGTGACCGAGACCATCAGGGTGCCGCGTCTCGTCTCCTTTGCCGCCGTGGCCGCCGGCTCGGCCCTCCTCTTCATCGGGGGGCGTTACGGAAGGAGAAAGGGGGGACCATAGGGATATGATGGACAGAGCGCTGGTAAGGCTTACCGCCGTGGCCGCGGCGGCGGCATTCTTCATAGTGGCCGCTCTGCCCTCGAGAGGGCTCGCCTACATGGCGGCGGTGGACGCCCTGTCGTCGGCGAGGGAGGCCGATATGCGCACAGTCGAGAGGGTCATCGAGGCCGAGGCCGTGGCCGCCAGGCTCAGGGCGCTGGGGCTCTCGGCCGACGACGTGCGCGGGCGTCTCGCCGCCCTCAGCGACGCCGAGCTCCACGCCTTCGCCTCCGATCTCGACAGCCTCTCTCCGGGGGCGGGGTTCCTCAGTGTGGTGGCGGCCATCCTCATCATGGCCATAGTCGTGCTTCTCGTGCTCAAGGTGACGGGCCACAAGATAGTCATACGTTAGGGAAACTCCGATTAAGGAAACTCTGATTAATTACCCTGAGGGAACCTTTTTGTAAGGTAATACCTAACGATTCCGGACCAAAAGTTGTTGTATTTCGTTATAGCCGGTACGCTTTAACAGCCTGTAAATCAAGGGGAAAATGTCCTCGTCTCTGTGGTTGAAGCGGAACGAGATTTCTCCGAGAAAAAGATGGAAAAA